>JAUYLU010000053.1 GCA_030699625.1 bacterium | reverse complement strand
ATAATTTTGTCAAGCACCAAAAACCGCCTGAATTCAGGCGGTTTTTGGTGCTTATTTTATGTTCCTTGATTACTTCCTTATTTTTTCTCCGCGTAGGAGAGCGTCATGCGCTGGTCCTTGGGTTCGAAGAAGGTGATTTTGAAGGGATAGGTGCGGCCGAGCTCGAGCGTCCCGCGGAGCTTCTCTTCGGAGCCGAACTCGGAGACATGGACGAGGCCCGCCACGCCCTCCTCGATGGAGACGAGGGCGCCGTGCTTGTTGAACTTGATGACCACGCCGTCGACGACGTCGTCTTTCTTGTACTTGTCGGCGGCCGCTTTCCACGGGTTCTCCTTGAGCGCCTTCACCGAGAGGGAAATCTTGCCGTCCTTTATCTCGATGACCTTGGCGCGGACCTTGTCGCCCATCTTGAAGAGCGTTTTCGGGTCCTCGACGAGGCCCCAGTCTATTTCCGAAATGTGCACGAGCCCCTCGAGGCCTTCCTCGACCTTGAGGAAGATGCCGAAGTCCACGATGCCCGTCACCGTGCCCTCGATCTCGTCGCCGAGCGAGTACTTCTCGATGATCTCCTGCTTGTCCTTCTGGTCGAGGTCCTTCTCGGAAAAGATGAGCTTCCCTTCCTTCGGCGAGGCCGAGATGATGGTGACCGACATGCGCTCGCCGACGAGCTTCCGGAGCTCGCGGAGGATCTTGTCCTTATCGCCGTCTTCAACGCGCGGATAGTGCTCGGGCTTGAGCTGGCTTGCGGGGAGGAAGCCGTGGATGCCCTGCCAGTCGAGAATGAGGCCGCCCTTGTTCGCCTCCTTTACCGGCGCCTCGATGACGCGCTTGTCGCGGATGGCCGCTTCGGCCTCGCCCCAGATGAGCGCCTGCCGCGCCTCCTTGAGCGAGAGCTCGATATAGCCGTCCTCGTTCTCCTTGTCGACGACCTTCGCCTTGATGACGTCGCCCGGGTTTATCTTCTTGACGATATCCCGCGCGTTCATGAACTCGATGCCGTAGATCTTGCCGATGCCGTAGGGGGCGAGGTCGACGTAGACCGCCGCCTTTTCGACGGTGATGACCGGCCCTTCCACGAGGTCTTCGACCTCGGGCGGCCTCGCCGATTTCTCGACGAGCTCGTGCATCGGGCTCTGGACTATGTTTTCTTTTTCTTCTGTTTTTTGCATATTTATTTAATTGTTTTTGTTTGTCCGGCTGTCGCCGGACAAACAAAAATCCGCTTCTTATTAGCGGAGAGGTTTGGTTTCCTGGGTTTGCCTCGGCCCATGCCTCGACAAGGTTATCCTGGAAGTCCGCTAGTAAATATGGATGGGGAGAGTATACCCCATGAGATAACGAATAAGCAAGCCCTGGAAATTTAATCCAATACTATAAAGTATCTGGTTGAAACCATATTCGTCTTACTATCTCACGGGGTATAGAAGGGGAACACCGATAAGTCAACCACATAAGGAAGTCCCCGCACGCTGGCGGGGACTCGTACGTCGGCGCCCGGGTAGGACGCCTTTGGCTCAGGGCGGGTTCTCCGCGTACGGACACTCCCGCGGTGCTGCAATGGGCGAGGCCGCACTTTCCGAGTTGTGACTACAGAGCATAAGCTCTTCCCTCATCATACTCTACGCGGCGCACTTCGGGCAATAAAAAAACGGCATCCGAAGATGTCGTTCCGCCGGCGGAGCATATCCCCGTACGCGACGTATCTTTTCGTTTTTTGGGTGAAAAGACACATCGCTCGGTAGATAGCTCCGCCGGGCAACAGCGCGTCCGCCGATGCGGGCGCGCGTTCCCTCTGCGAAGGCGCTAGGCGACGGCAGGAGCGTCGCACGGCCCCCGAACGGGGAAACTGAAGATGGCCCATCGGCGGGCGGCCACTTTTGCGGGAGAGTGTCCTTGCGGAGCTCTTGCCGCCAAGTGCCGCCCGCCGTTCGGGTTAGCCCGCGAAGCGTCGATGCTTGCGGACAGGTTGCAGACCGCGGCCGCCCAGCTAGGTGCTGGAGCCGCCGCCGCCCGCGCCGGTGCTCTTGGCGTCGTACGGGCCGTCGGCCTGGCTGATCGTCGAATTGCCGGCGCCGATGCCCGAGTTGCGCGTGTCGTGGCTCAAGTAGAAACTCTTCGTGGTTTGCTGCGACGGGGGTCCGTGCATGTTTCACTCCTTGCCCGAAAGGGCGCTGGTTGAACAAGTTTTCAACAGAACATGATACAACTAAAAGCGTACCAAAACACGTTATTTTTGTCAAGTCAATGTTAGTTAATAAGTTTGAAAGTCGAATAAGTTAAAAGTCTATAAATTTGTAAACTTATTTAACTTAAGCGGAGCGTAACTTATACAACTTATAAACTTTGCTATACTTCTAGCCATGGTCATTACTTACCTCGGGAAGCAATTCTTCAAGCTCCAGCTCGGCGACACCACGCTCGCGGTGAACCCCATTTCCAAGGAATCGAAGCACAAAACGTCGCGGTTCGGGGCCGACATCGCCCTCGTCACCGTGAACCATCCGGACTACAACGGCGTGGAAAATCTCTCGTTCGGCGACCGCGAGCCCTTCGTGGCGAACGGCCCCGGCGAGTACGAGATAAAGGAGATTTTCATCAAGGGTTTTCCTTCGGAATCCATGGTGGGCCTGCCTGCCGCGGCGGGACGTTCTGCGGCGCAGGCAGGCGGCGAAAAGCGCCAGAACACCATCTATACGCTTGCCATCGACAAGATGAACGTCTGCTTCCTCGGCGCGCTCTCGTCGAAAGAGCTCAAGACCGAGACGCGCGAGGGCATCGACGGCGTCGACATTCTCTTCGTGCCTATTGGCGGGAAGGGCACGCTCGGGCCGGCGGATGCCTATCAGGTGGCGGTCTCGTTCGAACCGAAGCTCATCATTCCCATGGACTACGAAGAAGGAAGCGAGGAGCTCAAAAAGTTTTTGAAAGAAGGCGGCTCGCCGAAAACGGACCCCGTGGACAAGCTCACGGTGAAGCAAAAGGACCTCGAGGGGAGGGAGGGCGAAATCGTGCTCCTTATCCCCTCTTTATAGCGGCTTAACAGGGCGGTAAAATCGCCAAAAAATCCTTTGCTTATAAGCCTTTTTGTGATATAGTAGGGAGTAAATAATGGCCCAAAAGGAAGCGGCCGAGGACCGGCCGAAACAGCAGAATATCGTGGGGGTGAACATCAGCTCCGAGATGAAGGAGTCGTACCTCGACTACGCCATGTCGGTCATCACCGCCCGGGCCCTTCCCGACGTCAGGGACGGCCTCAAGCCCGTGCACCGGCGCATTCTCTACTCGATGCAGGAGCTTGGTCTTTACGCCAATTCGAAGCCGAGAAAGTCGGCGACTATTATCGGCGACGTGCTCGGCAAGTATCATCCGCACGGCGACACCGCCGTCTACGATTCGCTCGTCAAAATGGCCCAGGATTTTTCCATGCGCTACCCGCTCGTCATCGGGCAGGGGAACTTCGGCTCCGTCGACGGCGACTCGGCGGCCGCCTACCGCTACACCGAGGCTAAGATGTCGAAGATAGCCGCGGAACTTCTTCGGGACCTCGACAAGGAGACCGTCGAATGGCGGCCAAACTACGACTCGACGAGGAAGGAGCCCGTGGTCCTTCCCACGGCGGTTCCCAACCTTCTCTTGAACGGCACGCTCGGCATCGCCGTCGGCATGGCCACCTCCATCCCGCCGCACAACTTGGGCGAAGTGGTGGACGCGACCACCCATCTCATCGACAATCCCGAGGCCTCGACCGAAGAGCTCACCGAGTTCGTGCAGGGGCCCGACTTCCCAACGGGCGGCATCGTCTTCGGCGCGAGCGACCTTCGGCACGCCTACGCCTCGGGGCGCGGCGGCGTCATCACGCGCGGCGAGGCCGAGATCGTCGAGAAGAAGAACGGCCAGTACGAGATCGTCGTCTCGTCCATCCCGTACCGCGTGAACAAGGCCGACCTTATCGTCAAGATCGCCGACCTCGTGCACGAGAAGAAGCTCGAAGGCATCCGCGACCTGCGCGACGAGTCCACCAAGGACATCAGGATCGTGGTGGAGCTGAAGCAGGGCGCCGCGCCCGAGAAAGTGCTCAATTACCTCTACAAGCACACCGAGCTCGAGACGACCTTCCATTTCAACATGCTCGCCCTCGTCGACGGCACGCCGGAGACGCTCTCGCTCAAGGGCATGCTCACCGAGTTCGTGAAGCACCGCATCACGGTGGTGCGCCGCCGCACGGAATTCGACCTGAAGAAGGCGAAGGAGCGCGAGCATATCCTCATCGGTCTCACCAAGGCGCTCGACCACATCGACCAGATCATCAAGTGCATCAAGGGCTCGAAGGACACGCCGACCGCCCACGCCAATTTGAAGAAGGATTTCAAGTTCTCGGACGCCCAGGCCGCGGCCATCCTCGAGATGAAGCTCCAAAAGCTCGCCGGCTTAGAAAGGAAGAAGATCGAGGATGAGCTCAAGGAGACGCAGGCGCTTATCGGGACGCTCGAGGACCTTCTCAAGAGCCCGAAGAAAATATTGAAAGCCATTAAGGACGAGCTCGCCGACATCAAGCAGAAATACGGCGACCTGCGGAAGACGCGGGTGGTGAAAGGCGGGGTGAAGATCCTCTCCGACGAAGACCTCGTGGCCGACAAGGAATCGGTGCTCGTCTTCACCTCGGGCGGCTACGTGAAGCGCACCGACCCTTCCGAATACCGCACCCAGAAGCGCGGCGGCATCGGCGTCGTCGATCTCGACACCAAGGAGGAAGATTTCGTGCGCATCCTGTTCCATACGAGCACCCACTCGGACCTCCTTTTCTTCACCGACCGCGGCAAGGCCTACCAGATGAAGATGTGGGAGATCCCGGAAGCGCGCCGCGCCACGAGGGGAAAGTCCATCATGAACTATCTCCCGCTCGCAGGCGACGAGCGGGTCACGTCCATCCTGCCGATGCCGAAGAAGCAGAAAGACTTGAAGCTCTCGCTCGTGATGATCACCAAACGCGGGGTCATCAAGAAGGTGGCGGCGGACTCCTTCAAGGACGTGCGCCGGAGCGGCCTCATCGCCCTCAAGTTGCGCCCGGGCGATGAGCTCTTTGCCACGCTCTTCACCGAGAAAGGGGACGGGATACTGCTCGCGACCGACGGCGGCCAGTCCATCCGCTTCAGGGAGGGGGACGTGCGCGAGATGGGACGGACCGCCGCGGGGGTGAAGGCCATGACGCTTAAAAAGCAAGACGCCCTCGTCGGGGCCGACGTAGTGAAGGCCGCCGCGAAGGACGGCGAGTTCTTGGTGATGTCGACCAACGGCTACGGCAAGAAAACGAAGCTCAAGGAGTACAAGGTGCAGAAGCGCGGCGGCTCGGGCATCAAAACCATGAAGATCACCCCGAAGACGGGGAAGCTCGTGGCGGCGAGCGTGGTATCGCCCGAGACGAAGGAGCTCATCGCCATGTCGAAAAAAAGCCAGGTGGTTCGGGTGCCGTTCGAGAGCGTGCCTTCCCTCGGGCGGCAGACGCAGGGCGTGCGCATCATGAAGCTCCGCGACGGTGACGGCATCGCGTCGCTCGCCTGCCTGTAGGGTAGTTTTTAGTTTTTAGCTGATAGTGGGGGTAGTGGGAATTCACTAACTCCTAACTCCTAACTCCTATATACTAAAATAATGGCGTTCGCCGATCCGCTCGCGACCATAAAGGAATTTTCCCTTGACGAGGGCATGCATGTCGCTGATTTCGGGGCGGGGAGCGGCGCCTATGCCATTCCCATGGCGCGGCGGGTGGGCTCGGGGCGGGTATACGCCGTCGACGTCCAGAAGGACCTCCTTGAGACCGTCAAACGGGAAGCCGCCCGCGAGAGGGTGCACAACATCGAGATCGTCTGGGGCGACATCGAGGAGCCCAAGGGCTCGAAGCTCGCCGACCGCTCGGTCGACCGGGTGCTCGTCTCGAACATCCTCTTCCAGACTGAGCATAAGGAGCAGATAGCGAAGGAGGCGGCGCGCATCCTCCGGCCGAACGGCCTCTGCCTTGTCATTGAATGGTCGGGCTCGTACGGCGGGCTCGGTCCGAAAGAAGCGGCGGTGGTGCGTCCCGCCGACGCCCGGAGAATATTTTTGAATAACGGCTTCGCCGAAGCGAAGGAGGTGTCCGCCGGCGAATACCACTACGGCATCCTTTTCAGGCGCCTGTAGAAAATAATGAGCTCTGCGAATATATTTTCTTACCCCTCACTTGGCTTCCTGAATGGTTCTCTTGCTCGCTTTTACCTCTGTGATATCTCTGCGAACCAAGTGAGGGGTGATGATTTTTATAATCAGCAGCGAGAGAAAAATGGAAAATAGTTTTTACATTTTGACCGAGCGAACTGATTATTATGTACTCATATAGTCGTTTCACTCCTTAAAAATCAATCATGAAAAGCTCCACCTTTCAAATGACACTGCTCGCGGTCTTCGGCTTCTTCGCCGTGGTCGCCATTTTCGCCTTCGCGGGCCTCATTCCCATATTCCAGAAGGGCGACGAAGTGACGGGGAACGTCGTCATGTGGGGCACCATGCCCGCCGCGGCGCTCGAATCCGTGCTCGATGAGATCATGAGGGAAGAAACCGGTCTCAAGCTCTCGTACGTCGAGAAATCGGCCGCCACCTTCGATGACGAATTCATCGAGGCGCTCGCGGCGCGGCGCGGTCCCGACCTTTTCTTCCTGCCGCAGGACTACATCCTGAAGTACGAAGACAAGGTGTTCGCCATTCCGTACGAAAGCTTTTCCGAGCGGGAGTTCAAGGATTCGTACGTCGAGGAAGGCGAGCTTTACCTCACGCCTTCGGGCGCCCTCGGCCTTCCCGTCGTCGTCGACCCCATGGTGATGTACTGGAACCGCGACCTCTTCGCCACGGAGGGCATCGCGAACCCGCCCGCGCTCTGGGAAGAGTTCCTCGTCCTCCCGTCGAAGCTCACCAAGAGGGACGGGGCGGGGAACGTGCGGCAGAGCGCCGTCTCGCTCGGCGAGTTCGCGAACGTGCACCACGCGAAAGACATCATCGCCATGCTCATGCTCCAGCTCGGAAACCCCATCGTCGCGAGGGACGAAGCGGGAAGGCCGGCGAGCACGCTTCTCGACGGCGCGGGAGCGGTGCAGCCGGGCGAATCGTCGCTCCGTTTCTTCGTCGGGTTCTCTGACCCCGCGAAACCGACGTATTCGTGGAACCGCTCGCTCGCGCCGTCGCGGCAGGCCTTCGCGGCTGGTAAGTCGGCCGTCTATTTCGGCTACGCCTCGGAATTCCTCGACATGCGCGCGCGGAATCCCCATCTCAATTTCGACGTGGCCCGGGTGCCGCAGGTGCGGGGGGCGAAGACGCGGGTGAACTTCGGCCGCGTCGAAGCGCTCGCCATTACCAGGGCCTCGCAAAACCCCCGGGCGGCCTTCTATGCCGCGGGGCTCATCGCTTCGGCGGACAGGGCGGCGGCGCTCGCCGAGAAGCGCCATCTGTCTCCCGCGCGCCGAGGCCTCCTCGGCGCGACGCCGAAAGACCCGTATCTCGCCATCTTCTACGAGAGCGCCCTCACCGCGCGCGGGTGGCTCGACCCGTCGCCCGCGGAGACCGACCGGATATTCGAGGAGATGGTGGGGAACATCACTTCGGGCAAATACCGGGTGAGCGAGGCGCTTACCGCCGCCCGCGACGAGCTCGAGCGGCTTTTAGAACAGCCATGACGAAAAGACTCGCGATCATCTCCCTCTTCTTGTTTCTGCCGATGGCGGCATATGCCGCCATCGACATCATTCCCTGCGGCGGCCCTCCGCCGGAACAGGCGTGCGGCTTCAATGACCTCGTCAAGATGGCGAACAACATCGTCAAGTTCCTCATCACTATTGGCTCCTTCGCCGCCGCCATCGGCTTCGCCTACGTGGGGTGGCTCTTCGTGATGAGCGGCGGCGACCCGAGCGCCCGGAGCAAGGCCAAGGGTATTTTCATGAAGATAGTCATCGGCTTCGTGCTTATGTTCTCGGCGTGGCTCCTCGTCTCGCTCATCATCAAAATGCTCGGCTATCAGGGGCCGCTCTTCCTTGGAGGTTGACCGTTATGGTCCTATACTTTACTTGATGAAACGTCTTCCGAAATTTTTTTACGGCTTTTTTGCGCTCCTTTTGCCGTTGTTCACTTTTGCGGATACGGGGTTCGATACGCCCGGAGTGAAGCTTCAGAACCCCCTGCGCGGCATCAACACCCTCGAGCAGCTCATCGGCAAACTCCTCGACATCGTGGTCACCTTGGGCACGTACGTGGCGGTCATCTTCATCATCTGGTCGGGGTTTCTCTTCGTGAAAGCGCAGGGGAAGCCCGAGGAGCTCTCCAAAGCGAAAACGACGTTCTTCTACACCATCATCGGGGTGGCGCTCTTGATTGGCGCCAAGGGAATCCAGCTCGCCATCGAGGGGACGCTTACCAACCTCCTCAAATAATTCAGCTGCCAAAATTTTTAGAATATAGGACGTGTTCAAAATTCTATTGAAAGGATGGATTGATTAAGAAAAAATATGCTATTGTTTAATCATAAAAATTTAGGAAGATAAATGAAAAAGGCAATCGTTTTTTCCGCCCTCTCGCTCGTCCCGTTCCTCGCCCTTGCCCAGCAGCCG
>JAUYLU010000044.1 GCA_030699625.1 bacterium | reverse complement strand
CGAGGAGCGCGTCGCCCTCCTCGGATTCATGGAAAATGCCGCCGCGCTCCTCAAGGCCTTCGACGTCTTTCTCGTAAGCTCCGTCAAGGAAGGGCTCCCTTACGCCGTCATCGAGGCCGGGTTCGCGGGACTCCCCACGGTCGCCACGTCGGTCGGCGGCATCCCCGAACAGATCGCCCATCTCCGGAGCGGCGTTCTCGTCGACCCCAAAGACGCGAAGGGGCTCGCGGGCGCGGTGAGGATGCTCATGAGCGAAAAGAAGAAAGCGGAGATGCTCGGCGAAAATTTCGAAAAATGGACGCGCGAGGGATTCGCCCTCGAAAAAATGGTGGCGCGCACCAAGACCGAAGCATACGGGCTCTAAGGGCGATATTTATCAAAAAGAAAACCCCCGGTGAGCTGACGCGGCCCTATGATGGTTCAGCCGACATGCCCTTTTTCTTTGACAGTTAATGCGAGAATAAATTTGAAATAATTTAACGGTCGTTATATTAAAACCAATTCCTAAAAACTACCAACTAAAAACTAAAAACTATTTTCTAAATCCCCAAAAACTCGTTCTTCATGAGGTCGCGGTGCGCCGTGCGGCTCCCTTTCCGCATGCCCATGAGAATGCCGAGCCCGATGCCCTCGGTGAGGAGGTGCGAGCCGCCGTAGCTCATGAAGGGAATGGTGAGCCCCGTCACGGGAAGAAGCCCGATGTTCATGCCGACATTCACGGTGAAGTGCACCATGAAATAAATGGCGAGCCCCATGCCATAGAGCATCTCGAAATTGGTGGCGCCAACGAGCGCGTTTTTGAGCACGCGCCAGATGACCGCGCCGAACAAAAAGAAGATGAGGAGCACCCCCACGAACCCCCACTCTTCGGCAAAGGCGGCGAAAATGAAGTCGGTTTGGTACTCGGGAAGGAACTTGAGCCGCGACTGCGTGCCGTAGCCCACGCCCTTCCCGGTGAGCTCGCCGGAGCCCACGGCGATGGTCGACTGGTAGGCGTTGTAGCCCGCCCCGCGCACATCGGTAAGCGGATTCAAGAAGGTCATGATGCGCGCTTTCTGGTATGGCTCGAAGGCGAACGACCAGAGGAGCGCCGCAGCGACGGTCCCCGCCGCGAAAACGAGGAAGAGATGCTTTTTCGAGATGCCCGAGACCACGATCATGCCGAACCAGATGAAGAAGATGACCATGGCCGAGCCGAAATCGGGCTCAAGGAGGACGAGCACGAACGGCACGAAGGCATAGAGCCCGGAGATGAAGATATGCTTCACGTTCGCAATCTCGACGTGGCGCCGCGAAAAATACTTGGCGAGCACGAGGATGACGATGAGCTTCATGGGATCCGACGGCTGGAACGAGAAACCGCCCACGGAAAACCAGGCCTTCGCGCCCTTGACCGTGTTCCCGACGCCGAGGAGAAGGAGCAGGAGCCCCGTGCCGAGGAGGAAAAGTCCGACGAGGATATCGGTGCGGCGGAGGAAGCGCAGATCGAAGAACGAGAGCCCAAGCAGCGCGGCGAGGGAGACCGCCACCCAGAGCACCTGCCGGTCGAAAAAGTGGTTGTCCGCCGCGAATGAGTTCATGGTAATGAGGCCGGCGCCCATGAGCGGCAAGAGCGCGAGGAACAGGATCCAGTCGACGTTGGTGCGAAGCTTCCCGAGCATTGTTTGGATCAGAAAGGGATGGAAAAAAGATTCACGCGAGGCACCACCTCGATGCGGGTGGGAACCCTCGGGAACGGGAGAAGCCAGGTGAAGACCGCCTGCGCGCTCTCCCCTTTCGACAGGGTGTCGATGAACGTCTCGGAAACGCCGAGGGCGTTCTCGCGCTCGTCGTAGAGCACGGCCATCACCTCGACGTCGGCAAGAGTGTAGATGCTTCTGTTCGAAACGGCGGCGGTGAGCCGGGGGCTTCCGGTGGCGTCCTCAAGGCGGATGTTGCCGGTGCCAAGCGAGAAGCTCGCGGCTTTGTCGGAGAGGCGCTCCCACGCCGGCTCCTCGGCGAATTCGAAAAAGGTGCGTTTCGGCACGCGCACGCCTGTCCGAATGCCGCCCTCGAAGATGGGGAATGCGCCGTTCGGCGAAACATGGGTCTTCCCCACCCGCTCGGTCACCAGAAGATTTTCTCCGTCATAGAGGCTGAACTTGTAGACGATCTCGCGCACGCCCGCGCGCGCGTTCGGATTCTCGACGTAGGCGACGGCGTCGTAGACGCCGTCGGCCACCTTGAAAGTGCGCGCCCAGAGCACGTCGAGTTCGGCTGCTTCTTCCGTGCACACGCGCTCGCACGCGCCGCCGCAATCGACGCCCGTTTCGAGGCCGTTTTTCACGCCGTCGCTGCACGTAGGCGCTTTTAATATATACGGAAAGAGAAAAATTCCGGCGACGATGAAGAGGACGAGAAGAAGGATGAGGAGGACGAGAAGCTGGCGGCGCGTGGACCACGACATGCGACTATACTAACAAAAAAGCGAACAGGTGTCTGTTCGCGTAAAGTAGGGTGATGCGGGGCCCGTCGCGCGCGCTGCCGCTCCACGGAGCGCGCGCACAAGGGTCGGGAAACGAAGGCCTCTTCAAAACCAGCGTCTCCCGAAAAGGACAACCACAAGGGAGAAAGTGGCCGGCGGAGCGTCCGCGCAAGGCTGGGGAAAGCCTCTCCGTGCCCTCCACCGCGTCATCTCGGGAGGCCCCGCATCATTCATGTGACCGTTTATTGAACGCTTTCAACTGGCGACTGGCTACTTTCCCC
>JAUYLU010000043.1 GCA_030699625.1 bacterium | reverse complement strand
AGACTATCGATCCTTCGAAGCCCACGACCTTTTTCACGAGTTCAGTAAGCTCTTTTATGGAAATGCCTTCCCCCGTGCCGATATTGATGATTGTGGCATCGTCGTAGGTATTCATGAGAAAGAGACAGGCATCGGCCGCATCGTCCACGTTGAGGAATTCCCTTATGGGACTGCCCGAACCCCACGCCGCCACTTCCTTCTTGTTGTCGCGTTTCGCCTCGTGGAATTTTCGCAGAAGCGCTGGTAAGACATGCGAATTTTTGAGATCGAAATTGTCGTTCTCTCCATAGAGGTTGGTAGGCATGACAGAAATGAAGTTGGTTCCGTACTGCCGGTTATAGGATTGACACATGATGATTCCGGCGATTTTTGCTATCGCATACGGCTCGTTGGTCGGCTCGAGAAGTCCGGTGAGAAGGTCCGTCTCTTTTGTCGGTTGCGGGGCGAACCGCGGATAGATGCAGGAAGTGCCGAGAAAAAGGAGCTTCTTCACCCCCGAAAGATGCGCGGCGTGGATGACGTTTGTCTCAATAACAAGGTTTTCATACACGAATTCAGCGGGATAAGTGTTGTTGGCGAAAATGCCGCCGACTTTTGCTGCCGCAAGAAAAACGTATTCAGGTTTCTCTTTACGGAAAAAATCTATAACTGCTTTCTGGTCGAGAAGATCGAGTTCCGTATGTGTCCGGAGAAGGAGGTTTTTATACTCCTCGTTCGCAAGCCGCCGCACGATAGCAGACCCCACGAGCCCGCGATGTCCTGCGACGTAGATTTTAGATGTTTTTTTCATGTTCATAATCTGCCTCAACCATTAACTTTACCAATTCCCTGAATTTAATTCTTGGTTTCCATCCGAGCCTTTTCTTCGCCTTGGAAGCATCCCCGAGCAGCACATCGACTTCCGCGGGGCGGAAGTATTTCTGGTCGATTTCGATGATGCTCTTGCCGGTCGTGCGGTCGACGCCTTTCTCCTTTATCCCTTTTCCTTTCCAGACGATCTCCATGCCGAGGCATTTGGCGGCCTCTTCCGCGAATTCTCGCACGCTGTGGGTTTCGCCCGTGGCCAGGACGAAATCGTCCGGTTCCTTGTGCTGAAGCATGAGCCACATGCCGTAGGCGAAGTCCTTGGCATGCCCCCAGTCGCGCTTGGCGTCGAGATTCCCGAGATAAAGTTTTTTTTCCTTGCCGAGCTTGATGCGCGAGAGGCCGCGGGTGATCTTCCTCGTAACGAACGTCTCGCCGCGCCGCGGGGATTCGTGATTGAAAAGAATGCCATTCACGGCGAACAGTCCATAGCTCTCGCGGTAGTTCTTGGTGGTCCAATAGGCATATACCTTGGCGGCTCCGTACGGGGAGCGAGGATGAAAGGGCGAAGTTTCTCTGAGCGGCAATTCAGCCGCCTTGCCGAACATCTCGCTCGATGAGGCCTGGTAGAATTTCGTCTTATTGAGTCCCACCTCGCGCATCGCGTCGAGGATGCGAATAGTGCCGAGGCCAGTGACGTCACCCGTGTATTCCGGTATATCGAAAGAAACCCGTACGTGGCTCTGCGCGCCCAGGTGGTAGATCTCGTCGGGGCGCACTTTCAAGAGAAGCCGGTTCAAACTGCTGCCGTCGGCAAGGTCGCCATAGTGGAGAAAAAGCTTCACGCCGTTGATATGCGGGTCTTTATAAAGGTGATCGATCCTTGAGGTATTGAAGGTACTGGCGCGGCGGATAAGGCCGTGTACCTCGTATCCCTTCTCAAGCAACAGCTCGGCGAGATAGGAGCCATCCTGGCCGGTGATGCCGGTAATGAGCGCTTTCTTCGCCTTCCTCCCTTCCTTCTTTTTCGTTGCTGTCATGATATTTATCGCTCAGGCGAAACAAGCCGTATAAGTTCTTTGCCGAGGATTCGATAGTGTCCACCCACCTTGTTTGCTCGGATCAGCCCCCGTTTAAGAAAGCGCTTGATGGTGCTCCTGCTCACTTTGAGGTACCGCTTGGCCTCCTCGGTGGTGTAGACTTCACTTGTCCGTATTCCGTGATTTTCCATGCGTACGACGTTCGCGATATTATATGGAATCAGTACTGTATAACACAGTTTAATCCTAAAAGGTATCACGGCGGGCCATCAAGGTTATCGGCGTGCCACGCCTGCCAAATCATATCTTTATTATGCCAAAACGACCACAGGAAAGAATATCGAACATTCCCTTTTGCAAAGACGGTTTCAGTTGTAGGCGTCGAGCCTTGGAGGAATATGCGGGAAGAGAGAGGAAAAGACAAGATACGGGGTTTTTCACGGCAGAGATACGTTGCCTAATCTCGCATGGTAGACTCTCAAAATGAAGATGATGAAGATACCAGATTGCGCCGTTCCGTTCATTCTTTTCCAGCGAACGGAATATTTGGTCGTTCAGAACAACGTTTTTTGGAACCGCTTCCGCATCCGCATCCCCTTTCTCACCTACAATAGATACGTATCGCTCGAGGCCTTTCTTTTTAAAAATCGCACCAAGCATCTTTTCAACGAGGATATCGCGAAAGAATACGATCGCATCAAGGACTATCTGCCGGCGCATGCGTTGCGGGTGCTCGATATCGGCTGCGGGGTGGCAGGCATCGACATATTGCTCAGCCGCCATTATAAGGACGCTCCCCATGTGTACCTGCTTGATAAGAGCAGGATAGAGGAAGAAGTGTATTACGGTCTCGAACAAAAGGGAGCATTCTATAATTCCCTCGAGGTGGCTAAAAAACTTCTAATAGAGAACGGAGTGGCTGAGAATCATATCCACGTCCAAGAGGTTGGCGCGGAAAATGAAATCGGCTATCCCGGCCCCTTTGACCTCGTCATTTCGCTCATCTCGTGGGGATTCCATTATCCCGTTTCGACCTATCTTGATCAGGCCTATGAGCTCCTGGTTCCAGGCGGCACGCTCATCATTGACGTGCGCAAGGGCTCCGACGGGCGGAGGCTCCTCGAAAAAAAGTTTGGACGGCTCGAAATGATCTACGACGCGCAGAAGCACGAACGCTTCGTTGCCCGCAAGCCAAAAGAGGGGAGATAGTTTCTGGCTAAAATGTGCCCGATAGAGTACAATTATTTATTCCCACGCTTAAAGGGGACGGCATAATATGGCATTGAACAATTTTTTGCGAAATTCCGTCGTTGTGGGCATTTTTGCGCTCCCGTTCATACCGCTCTTCGTGTCGTCGGAGCTCTTTTTCCCGTTCATCTCGGGGAAGAATTTCGCCTTTAGGATTCTGATCGAGCTCATGGCGGCCGCGTACCTCCTCCTTGCGTTCCGCGACGCTTCGTATCGGCCGAAGCGCACGTGGATGCTCGTCGCCTATGCGGCGTTCATGCTCATCATCGCCGTTGCCGATGTGTTCGGCGAGAATTTTTACCGGAGTTTCTGGTCGAACTACGAGCGCATGGAGGGGCTCATCGCCCACCTCCACTTCTTCGCGTATTTCGTCATGGCGGGCACCGTGCTCACCACCGAAAAGCTCTGGACCCGCTTCTGGCAGACGAGCATTTTCGTTTCCGCGCTTCTCGGCTTTTACGGCATTTTCCAGCTCTCGGGTCGGTTCGATATCCACCAGGGCGGCGTGCGGCTCGACGCGACCCTCGGGAACGCCACGTACCTCGCCGCCTACATGCTTTTCCACGCATTCATCACGGCGCTCCTCTTCGCGCGGGAGGCTGCGGGGAGCAAAATGCGATGGGTATACGGGGCCTTGATCGCGCTTCAGCTTTTCATTCTCTACTATACGGCGACGCGCGGGGCGATGCTCGGCCTTTTGGGCGGCGGGGTGGTGGTGGCGGCGCTCGCCTTCTTCCTTAATAGGGGAGACCGGCGCGTACGGAAGCTCGCTGCGGGGGCCATTGCCGCAGTCATTGTCCTCGCCGGAGGGGTATATTTGTTCAAAGATACCTCGTTCGTACGGGAGAGCCCCGTGCTTTCCCGCTTCGCTTCCATCTCGCTCTCCGAGACCACCACGAAGTCGCGCTTCCTCATCTGGAACATGAGCCTCGAGGGAGTGAAGGAGCACCCGCTCCTCGGCTACGGGCAGGAAAACTACATCATCGTCTTCAATAAGCAATACGACCCCCGGATGTACGCGCAGGAACCGTGGTTCGACCGCGCCCACAACGTTTTCTTCGACTGGCTCATCGCGGGCGGCATCCTCGGCCTCCTCGCGTACCTCTCGCTTTTCGGCGTGGCACTCTATTATCTCCTCGTGCGCGACCGTGATAGCTTCTCGGCGGCCGAAAAAAGCATCTTCATCGGCCTTCTCGCCGCCTATTTCTTCCAGAACGTCTTCGTCTTCGACAACTTCACGAGCTATTTCCTCTTCGCGAGCGTCCTTGCGTACCTTGCCTTCCGCGCCGAAGGTACCACGGCGCCCGCGCTGGCGCCCTCGTTTGCGCCGCCCCCGGCCGTGGCGCGGCTTTTCGCGCCCGCCGTTCTCGTGACGACGCTCCTCGTCCTCTATTTCGCGAACGTGCGGCCCATCATGGCGGGAGCGACGCTCATCGAGGCGCTTTCGCCTCATCAAGAAGGATTGGGGAAGAACCTCGAGCTTTTCGAAAAATCGATCGCCTACGGCACCTTTGGCCGCGGCGAGGCGCGCGAACAGCTCATCCAGGCGGCCATCCGCGTCCAGACGCCCGCGGCGCCCGTCGAGGTGCGCCAGAGATTTTTCGAGACGGCGCGTCGCGAGATGCTCATCCATATCGACGAGAACCCGAAGGACGCGCGCTACGAGCTTTTCCTCGGCTCGTTCCTGAACAAGTTCGGCATGTATGACGAGGCGCTCGCGCATCTCGAGCGCGCCCGCGAGCTCTCCCCGAAGAAGCAATCGATCCTTTTCGAAACCGCTTCTTCCTACCTCGGCAAGCGGGAGTACACGAAAGCGCTCGCGCTCCTCAAGGAAGCGTACGAACTCGAGCCCTCGTTCGTCGAAGCGCGCCTCCTCTACGGCATGGGCGCGCTCTACGCGCGAAACGACGCCCTCGCCGCCGAGCTCCTCGTGCCTGCGTACGGCACGCTCCTCATTCCCGACGACCGCGTCATCAATGCTTACGCCGCGCGCGGCGAGTACGGGAAGGTGGCGGAGCTGTGGAAGCTTCGCATACAAGCGGAGCCGAACAACATCAATTATCACGGCGCGCTCGCGGCCTCGTACTTCAAGATGGGACGCGTGAGCGAGAGCATTGCGGCGCTTCGGAAGATTTCGGCCATCGAGCCGTCGCTCAAAGAGCAAGTGGAGGACTTGGTGCGCCGTATTCAGGCAGGGGAGAACGTCTTTTAGTTGCCCCTTTGACCGGGTAGTAGAATTTGGCATGGCTCGCTTCGCGAGCGCGTACAGCGCTACGCCAAATTTCTCTACCCGGTTTGACAAAAAGCGCCGTTTTTGCTATAGTAGCCCCGTGAGTGTTTAGGGATGTGTTCCTATAAACACGAATGTCTGCATAAAGCCCCGCTCCGGCGGGGTTTTATGTTGCCCGCTCTTTAGACGACGCGGAGCGTCGTTTTTAATTAGAGCGGGCAACATAAAACGGCCGGAACTTGGGCCCCGACGAGAGGGCTTTGCCCGAACTCGTCGGGGAGTGAGGCGGGCTCGCGAGCGGCCCGGCAGGGCCGACTGGTGAGGTTATGTTTGCCAACGTGGCTCACGCGAAGCACGAGCCCCTATGGCCTCTGGTGCTGGGGTTTTGCGTTTTCCCGCCCACCACGACCGGGTATATACTTGAAGGAGGTGCATCTTTTTCTGTATTCCCTTCGGTCGCGGCGGGCGGCAGCACTCATAAGACATTTGTTTTTGGAGCACGTTCCCGCCCGCCACGAGCGAAGAGAAATTTCCGCGCCGCGCGTAAGCATCATGCGCAACGCGCGTCAGCTTTCAGCAGAGACGAAAAATTTTTGCAAAAAATATTTTCCGCGCGGCGCGGAAACGAAAGTTATCCACAGTTCGCGCCAAAAATGCATTGTAATATTTTCCCGTTGTACGATAATTGAATCAGGACTTTGCAATGGCTTTTCAATCGCGTCGCTCTGATGTTTTTTTGGAGCGATGAGATGGTCGCGGCCGGCGCAAGATGTTTAGAAATAATCTAGACCACCACAATGGCAAAGAGAAAGAAAGCGAAGAAGGCAAAGAAGAGAGCGAAGAAAGCATAGTCTTTTCGCTGTTTCTCCTAGAACAAAGCCCCGTGAAATGCGGGGCTTTGTGTTTGCCAACTTGGCTCACGCGAAGCGTGAAGAGCCAAGTTGAGCACCCCGCACCAATCCCAGGGCGAGCGCGTGTCCGAATGGACGCCCCTTTACGGGCGAAGCGCGAGCCCGTATGGCCTTTTTGGTGCTGGGGTGGTGTGGCAAAACGATGGCTTTCGGTGTTACAATGCTCCGATGTCTTTGTTTTCAGGGCTTTTTAAGGACGACGGCGAACGGCTCCTTAAGGGGTTTCGGCCGCTCGTGGAAAAGATCGGCGCCCTCGAGTCCGAGATGGAAGCGCTTTCCGATGAGGAGCTTAAGGGGAAGGCCGCCGGGCTCAAAAAACGGCTCGCGGAAGGCGCCACCGAGGACGAGCTTCTGCCGGAAGCGTTCGCGCTCGTGCGCGAGGCCTCGCGCCGCACGCTCGGCGAGCGCCACTACGACGTCCAGCTCTTGGGCGGCATCGCCCTCCACAGGGGGAACATCGCCGAAATGCGCACCGGCGAAGGGAAAACGCTCGTCGCCACCCTCCCCGCGTTTTTGAACGCCCTTCGCGGCGCCGGCGTGCACGTGGTCACGGTGAACGACTACCTCTCCCGCCGCGACGCGGTGTGGATGGGGCAGATCTATTCCTTTCTCGGGCTCTCGGTGGGAGTGCTCACCCACGACAGCGCGTACCGTTACGACCCCGAGCACCGCGAGGCCGACAAGGCGCGCGACGAACTCGGCTCGTTCAAGATATTCCACGAATTCCTCCGCCCCGTCGCGAAGGGCGAGGCCTACGCCGCCGACATCACCTACGGCACCAACAACGAATTCGGCTTCGACTACCTTCGGGACAACATCGCCTATCGAAAGGAGGACCTCGTCCAGCGCGGCTTCCACTACGCCATCGTCGACGAGATCGACTCCATCTTGATCGACGAGGCGCGCACGCCTCTCATCATCTCCGCGCCCTCGGGCGACTCGGGCGAGCTCTACGCGAAGTTCGCGAAGATCGCGAATACGCTCGAAAAGGATCGCGACTATAAGGTAGACGAGAAGCTCCGCGCCACCACGCTCACTGACGAGGGCATCGAGCGCGCCGAAAAGCTCCTCGGCGTCTCGAACATCTATACCGAGCACGGGGTGAAGTACGTGCACCACCTCGAGACCGCCGTGCGGGCCAAGGCGCTTTTCGTGCGGGACAAGGACTACGTGGTCAAGGACGGCGAAGTGGTCATCGTCGACGAGTTCACCGGGCGCCTCCAGCCGGGACGGCGTTGGTCGGAGGGGCTTCACCAGGCAATCGAAGCCAAGGAAGGCGTCCTCGTCAAGGAGGAATCGCGCACGTTCGCCTCCATCACCTTCCAGAACTACTTCCGGATGTACCACAAGCTTTCCGGCATGACGGGCACCGCCCTCACCTCGGCCGAGGAGTTCCGGAAGGTCTACGGCCTCTCGGTGGTGGCCGTCCCGACCCACCGGCCGCCGAAGCGCGCCGACCACGACGACCTCATCTTCCAGAACGAGAAGGGGAAAATCACGGCCCTCGTGCGGAAAGTGAAGGAGCTCAACGAGAAGGGCCAGCCCGTCCTCATCGGCACCGTTTCCATCGAGAAGAACGAGCTCCTCTCCGCCTATTTTAAGCGCGACGGCATTCCCCACGTGGTCCTGAACGCGAAGAACCACGAGCGCGAAGGCGAGATCATCGCTCAGGCCGGGAAGCGGGGCGGCGTCACCATCGCCACCAACATGGCCGGCCGCGGCGTCGACATCAAATTGGGCGGCGTGCCCGCCACCACAGAGGAATACGAAGAGGTGAAGGCGAAGGGCGGCCTCTTCGTCATCGGCACGGAGCGGCACGAGGCGCGCCGCATCGACAACCAGCTCCGAGGGCGCTCCGGCCGCCAGGGCGACCCGGGCGAGACGCAGTTCTTCGTCTCGCTCGACGACTCGCTCATGCGCATTTTCGCGGGCGACACCGTGAAGAACATGATGGGGCGCTTCGGCATCCCCGAGGACGAGCCCATCAAGGCGCGCCTCGTCTCGAAAGCCCTCGAGAACGCCCAGACCAAGATCGAAGGGCATCACTTCGATTCGAGGAAGCACGTCCTCGAGTACGACGACGTCCTGAACCAGCAGCGCCGCGCCGTCTATGAGCGCCGCCGCAAGATACTCTTCGGCGAGCGGGCGTATCTCGACGAGCTTCTCGCGGAGATCGTCGGCGGCGAAGCGGAGCTCGAAACGATGGTGACGGGGAAAAAGGAGCTCCTCGGCGAGGCGACCTTCTACGAGTTCGTCCGCCGAGCGGCGCTCCAGGTCTCGGACCTCCTCTGGGTCGAGCACCTCGAAGCCATGGACTACATGCGAAGCTCGGTGGGACTGCGCGCCTACGGCCAGCGCGATCCGCTCGTGGAGTATAAGCGCGAAGGGCTCGGGCTCTTCCGCCGCATGCAGGAATCGTTCGCGGGCGAGCTCCTCTCGCTCGTCGCCGGGGTGGGGAAGGGCGCCGAGGCGCTCTCGCCCGAGAAAGAGCGCGCGGACCTCAAGGAAGTGAAGGAGAATGCCTCGCTTCTCGGGAACGGTGAGGAAAAGGGCGCGGCGGCCATTTCCGCGCCCGCCGCCCCCGCAGTGGGGCGCAACGACCCCTGCCCGTGCGGTTCCGGAAAGAAATATAAAAGGTGTCATGGTGCGTAGGAGTATGAAAACATTAAAATTCAGACACAACTTAGTTAAGAAAATCTTAGACAGAAGCAAAACGGTTACATGGCGACTTTTTGACGATAAAGATTTACAAATAGGAGATAAAATCGAGCTTATTGATTGGGAATCGAGCGAAAAGTTTGCCGAGGCGGAAATTACAGGAGTGCGAGAAAAGAAGCTGGGCGAGATAGAGGAAAAGGATTTTGAAGGGCATGAAAAGTATCAGAGCAACGAGGAAATGTTAGAACATTACAAGAAATACTATGGGGAAAAGGTTGATATGGATACAGTAGTTAAAATAATTGATTTTAAACTTCTGCGTGGTAATCAATAAGCAACAAAGGTGCCATGGGAAGTAGGAAAATAAACGGAGCAGTCGTTCGCAAAATCATCGAGCTTGGTCAATTTGCCATGCAGTTCGGGAGAGTGAAGAGAATCACCCTCTGTGAAGACGGCGTTACGCCGGAATCGGACACCGACCACACCGTGATGCTTTCCCTCGTCGCCTGCTCCTTGGCCGCTGATTACAAGAAAGATTTGAATATCGGGCTCGTCGCCCAATTTGCCCTCGTTCACGATTTGGTAGAGGTATATGCCGGCGACACCCCCAATCCCCATGGCATGGCCATCGATAAAAAGAGCGCCGCGTCGAAGGAGAAGCGCGAACGGGCGGCTTTGAGGAAGATAGAAAAAAGATTCGGAAAGACTTTTCCGTGGCTGCCTCGAACGATACGGAAATACGAAAAGCTCGATACCAAGGAGGCCCGTTTCATAAAAGTGCTCGACAAGGCCATGCCGAAGGTGACCCATTCGCTGAACGGGGTCAAAGCGCTCAAGGACCACGGGTACGACAAAGCGTCGGTCAAAAGCGCCCTCGAGGGCCAAGTGATGAGGCTCCAGTCTTTGTACGGAAAAGACCAGACGGAGGTAATCGAGATATTGAGCCTGCTCGCCCGAAAGGCCGTCGCGGCTTTTGAGGGCTTTCACAGACCGTCGCCTCAAGGCGGCCGGAAATGATATAATCCTCTGAACCAGTAACCGTCACTACCATGGTACGTCCCATAATCAGAATATTCGACAAGCTCGAAGACAAGGTGCGAGGCTCGCTTTCCCATTACCCCATCACCTACGCCTTCATCGCGGGCGTCGGCATTGTCCTCTTTTGGCGAGGCGTCTGGCACACCGCCGATCTCTTCGATTTCATGACGGGGCCGGTGTCGCTCCTCATCGCCGTCGTCATTCTCCTCCTGACAGGGCTTTTCGTCTCCTTTTTCGTCGGGGACACCATCATCATCGCGGGCATCAAGCGCCAAAAGAAGGTGGCCGAGCGGACCGAGCAGGAGATAGAGACCGAGAAGGAAGAGCTCGACCAGATACGGTTCATAATGGACCAGATGCGCCGCGATCTGGAGGAGATAAAGAAATCGGTTGTTAAAAACTAAAAACTGCAAACTTTAGCTTTAGCATGAAGATTCTCATCAAGTGGCTCATCGCGAGCGGGGCGCTCCTCGCCGCTCCCTATATCATCCCCGGCATTTCGGTCTCCAATTTCTATGCCGCCCTCATCGCCACGCTCGTGCTCGGTGTGCTCTCGGTCACGGTAAAGCCGCTCCTCGTGCTCCTTACCCTTCCCATCAACATGCTCACGCTCGGGCTTTTCACCCTGGTCATCAATGCGGCCATCTTCTGGTTCCTGGCGACCGTGGTGAAAGGGCTCGAGATCGACGGATTCGTCGCCGCTCTCCTCGGCTCGCTCTTCGTCTCGGCGGTGCTTTTCGTCGCGAACAAAGCGCTCGACAGGGAATAACATGTTCGGTCTCGACGCGCTTATCTCCTTTCTCGAGGCGCACGCTCTCGCCGCATACGCCGTCCTCTTCGTCGCCATGGTGATAGAGGGGGAGACGTTTCTCATTGTCTCGGCGGTGCTCGCGCACCTCGGGGCCTTGAGCTTGCCGCTCGTCGCGGCAATCGCCCTCGTCGGCGTGCTCATCGGCGACGTGCTCTGGTACTTTCTCGGCGCGGCGCTCAAACGCGAGGGCCTCCCCGTTTTCGTGCTTCGGCTTCTCAGCATGGCGGAAACGGTGGTGCGGCGGCTCTTCCCGCGCTTCGAGGAGCGGCCCATACTTTCGCTTTCCCTCGCCAAGTTCGTCTATGGCACGAACCATGCCACCCTCATCTTCGCGGGCTACATCAGGATGCATTTCCCGCTTTTCATGAAAGCGGAGGTCATCGCTTCGGTCATCTGGGTGGCCGTGTTCGCCGCGGCGGGGTATCTCTTCGGCTATGTGGCCATCGAGCTCACGAACCGCCTCTCTGTTTTCCTCCTCATCATCGTCGCCCTCATCGCCCTCCTCGTCTCGCTCCAAAAAGCGCTCGCCCTTTACTATGAGAAGAAAAAGAAAAATGAAATTTGAATTTTCTTCCGCGTCCCATACTATATACTCGATACTAAATACTCTATACTGACCTTTTATGGCATTCGTCGACGAACTCAATCTCCATATCGTGGCGGGCCGCGGAGGGAACGGCGTGGTGCGCTTTTTGCATACCAAAGGCAAGGACAAAGCGGGGCCTTCGGGCGGCGACGGGGGGAACGGCGGCGCCGTCTATGCGGCGGGCTCGCGCTCTCGGCACTCGCTCGTCGACTACAAGCACGTGAAGGAGCTCCGCGCGAAAGGCGGCGGCGACGGCGGACGGAACTCGCTCCACGGCAAAAGCGGGGAGGACCTCGTGCTCTCCTTCCCCGTGGGCACGGTCATCAAGAACCTTTCTACCGGCGAAGAAGTCTCAATAGAAGAGGAGGGAACGCCGGTGCTCCTCCTCAAGGGAGGCATGGGCGGCCTCGGGAATGAGCACTTCAAAAGCTCGGTCAACAGGACGCCGAAAGAATGGACGCCGGGGAAGCCCGGCGAAGAGGCGGATTTTTTCATCGAGCTTCGGCTTTTAGCCGACCTCGGCCTCGTCGGGCTTCCGAACGCGGGGAAGACCAATTTTTTGAACACGGTGACCAAAGCCAAAGGCAAAGTGGCCGATTATCCGTTCACCACGCTTGAACCGAACCTCGGCGACATGTACGGTTACATCGTCGCCGACATTCCCGGCCTCATCGAAGGGGCGAGCGAGGGCAAAGGGCTCGGCCATGCGTTTCTCCGGCATATCCGGCGCACCCGCATGCTCGCGCACCTCATCTCGCTCGAGCATAAAGACCCAACGGTGCCCTACACAACGGTGCGCAACGAGCTCGAGCGCTACCTGCCTGCCGGCGAGGCAGGTAGCGAGAGTTTGGCCGACAAGGACGAGCTCGTCATCCTCACCAAGCGCGACCTCGTGGACGAAAAGACCGTCGAGCGGCAGATGAAGAAAATGAAGAAGCTGAACTCCAGGGTATACGCGGTCTCCATTCTCGACGACAAGGCGGTGAAGGAGCTCGTGGACGAGCTCGTGAAGATTTTGCGCACGAAAAAGAAATAAGACAAAAGAGAAGGCAAACTTTTCCTTCTCAATGTCTGATAAGCAGAGAGACAGTTCAGACGGTTAATTAAGATACCCTTGCGGCGCCTTGATGCATATTCCACTATAATTACGCTATAGCTTAGGTATGGTGGAAAAGAAAAACAGCCAAAGATTAAAGTTTGAACGCGTGCTTTAGCGGCGTATCGTATTCGATGCTTTCCGCGATTATATACAATACCTCTTTGCCGATTTTGAAATCCGCCTTGATGAGCGTGATCAAATCTTCGCAATCGTGGGGGTATGCCCACACACTGTCTTGCAGTTTCATAAAGCCGAAGGCGGCAAGCGCCCTACGGAAGCGGTCTCTTGTCGTTTTTCTCCTCTCTTTGAGGTCGTAGACCACAATTCTCCATTTTCCATCCCAGCGTGCGGGCTTTTTCATGGCTGTTTCAGACACATACAGCCGCTCGATCTCTTCTTTGCCTTTTGAAGTTATTCTGACGAAAGTTCCCCGTTCTGTTTTATCGAGACGAATAAGCCCGTGAGAAAGCAGGCGAGAGAGGGAGCGCCTTACTCGATAGCCGTCATTTTTTGTGGTGGTGCCGGTCATTTTCACGAGTGTCCCTATTGCATTTGGGGCAAGTATCGCGAGACTTACCAACCCAGTCCCGTACAAGGTTCCAAGTATAATTTTTTTGATATTTTGCCTGCGTGCTCTTGCTTTCGTTTCTTTTTCTAACTTTCCCATTAATACAGCATATACTATTTCCCA
>JAUYLU010000040.1 GCA_030699625.1 bacterium | reverse complement strand
CGGCTATCAGCGCACCCGCCGACATCCCTCCGTCCGCCCCTTCCTTTTCGGAAGCAAGAACCGCGTCGACATCATCGACCTCGAGAAATCAGAGGCGCTCCTTGACGCGGCGAAGGAGTTCGTGAAAGACCTCGGCCGCGAAGGGAAGCAGCTCCTCTTCGTGGGGACGAAGCCCGAGGCGCGCGACATCGTCCAGAACGCCGCGAAAGCGCTCGACCTGCCCTACGTGACGAACCGCTGGATCGGCGGCACGCTCACCAATTTTCCCGAGATCAAGAAGCGCATCGAGCGCTACCTCGACCTCGGGAAGAAAAAGGAGGAGGGCGCGCTCAATGTCTATACCAAAAAAGAGCGTCTTCTCCTTGACCGCGAAATGGAAGAGCTCGAGAAGAACTTCGGCGGCCTCATGGCCCTCCGGCGCACTCCCGACGCGCTCTTTCTGGTGGACTCGCGCCACGAGAAGATCGCTCTCGACGAGGCGGTGAAAGTGGGCCTCCCGACCGTCTCGCTTTCGAATTCCGACTGCGACGTGTCCGCCATCACCCGCCCCGTGGTGGCGAACGATTCGGCCGTCGCTTCCATCGCCTTATTCGTGAAGGAAATCAAGGAAGCGTACGAGGCGGGGAGGAACGAGGCGAAGGCCGCCTAAAGAGGGGCTTGCCGCAGGGTTTTTTAATTTATGGGAATCACCACCGAAGCAGTAAAGAAATTGAGGGACCAGACCCCAGTAGGAAAGCAAGGCTTCCTACCTGTCTGCGTGCAGCGCCCGCCTGCGTGTATCGCGCGGGCAGGCACAGGCAGGCGGGGCAGGCGGGCTTATATTCATGGCTAAAGAGATTACAACTGAATCAATCAAAGAGCTTCGTGACGCAACGGGAATCTCGGTGATGCAGTGCAAGAAGGCGCTCGAGGAGGCGGGCGGCGACATGGAGAAGGCGTTCGAGCTTCTCAAGACGCAGAGCGCCGCCATCGCGGCGAAAAAGAGCGACCGGGCGCTCGGCGCGGGCACCGTCGCCGCCTACATTCACGGCGGCGACGCGGGGGCGCTCGTGGTGCTCTCGTCGGAAACTGACTTCGTGGGGAGGAACGAGGAATTCAAGAAGCTCGCCTACGACATCGCCATGCACGTGGTGGCGGCCCGTCCCAAGGACAACGATGAGCTCCTGGCGCAGCCCTTCATCAAGGACGAGAGCGTCACGGTCAAGGAGCTCATCGAGCGGTTCGTGCAGAAGTTCGGAGAGCGCATTGAGGTCGGCGCCTTTACCCGCTACTCCGTCAAGTAACATGGTCCTGTTAGAGATACGCCTTTGGCAATAGCACATTGCCAAAGGCGTACGGGAACGCGTATAGTGCTATAGATGTCAAAGAAATTTAAAGCTAATCATAGGAGAATGCTCTCTCAGCAGAGAATGGGCGTTCCCTATTTCGGCAAGCGAGGACGCGCGAAAGCTCGCTTACGCGCCGTCGGAGCGACGCCGAAACAAAGTAACCTTTATCTCTAACAGGATGGAAGCCGTCCTCATTTTTCTCTTCGCCCTCGGCCTCCTCGCCACCATGGTCCTCTTCCGGGTCTGGGAGCTTCGGGCGGGCCGGTTCGACAAGAAGGAAGTGGCGGCCCGCGAGCTTACCATCTCGCCCGCCCACGTCGAGCACTGGAACAGCAAATTTTTCGAGGCCATCCTCCAGCTTGCCCACTTCATCATGGTCCTCCTCGTCCGCGCCGTCATCGGCATCCTTCTCATCATCCGACGCGAAGCGAAGCGTCTCTCCACCAAGCTCGACCAATTTTTCCTCGCGGGGAACGGCCATGCACGCGGCCCGGCCTCGTTCTATCTCCAGAACTTGAGCGGTTATAAGGACGCCAAGCGGACGACATCGAAGAAGTAGTTTACCCCGTAGTAGAATTTGACGTAACCCTTACGGGCGTCCGAGAATACGGACCATGCCAAATTTCACTACGGGGTTTGCTTCGTTCTTCGAAGCGTGATAATTAGGAAGCAGTGCCGGGGTAGCTAAATGGTAAAGCAACGCTTTTGTAAAGCGGAGATTTGGAGGTTCAAGTCCTCTCCCCGGCTCCAATATAGGACTCAATTATCAGGAGAAGACGTTGCGGCCGTTCGCTCCGCTTCGTCGCGTAATTTCTTTGGCAAAAAGGCCTCGAGCGCTTCTTTTTCCTTGAACCCGTAAGAGACCTGCCCGCCGATGACCACGGAAGGAAGCTCGTTCTTTATCTTAAGTATGGAAATGAGCGTGCGGAGCGCCGCGAGGTCGAGGTGGTAGTCGAACGAATAGACCTTGAGCGAGGGGTATTTCTCGCGAAGGTAGGTGAGGACGTATCCCTCCCGTTCGCAATCGGGGCAGTCGCCTTCGTTCGAATAGAAATAGATGACATAGGAGGGTGCTTGGCCGCATTTTTCGGCGATGCGCTTGTTCAAGAGGTAGTCCTTGATCTCGAGGAGGGAATAGTAGCGCTTGAGCTCGCGGACCTCCTCGTTCTTGTCGCCGAGCTGTCCTTCGGCGTACGAGAGCTTTTCGGCGAGCTCGTTCAGCTGGGGGGCGAGGGTGGGCGTGCCGACGTCCGTGCAGGACGATTCCTGGAAAAGGGCGTACTGCGTCTCCGACGAGAGGATGTCGACCGAGATGGTGTCGGCGATGGAGCGGAGCTCGGAGAGGCGCCGGTCGTTGAAGTAGTTGGAAAAGAAAATCGCCGTGAAAAAGATGAACGATGTAATGAGAAGCACGTAAAGATATTTTTTGGCGTCGAAAGAGTGCATTTTGAGAAGAAGTATTTAGTATGGAGTATTTAGTATAGAGTATTGGGCTCCAAATTTTATACTAAATACTGAATACTATATACCCCATACTATTCCTAGCGCCAGGAGACCTTTTTAGAGAGAGCCGCCTTGTACACCGCCGCCGAAAGCCAGACAGGTACGATGAAGCCGTAGAGAAGCATGAAATAGACGACATCGAGCGGCGGCCGCTTCAGGTCTTCGGCCATGAGCTTGCCGAGGAAGATCATGACGATGACCATAAGGAGGAGGATGGCCGCCATGAAAGCCATGAAGCCGGTATCGACGAAGAACCAGTCGAAGCGGAAGGCGGCGGCGGCGGGCATGCCTACCGTCTCGAACTCGGTCACTTTGTCGGCCACGTAGGCGCTCGCGTTCATGGCCGAGAACACCGTAAGGTCGAGCACCGAAAAGATGGAAATGACGGCCGCTGGCATGGTAAACATGCCGAAATTGCCGTATTGCTTCTTGAAGAAGAGATGGCGGTAATCGAGGGAGTTCCGGAGGAACCCGTAGACCCAGCGAAGCCGCTGGCGATAGAGGCCGCGGAGCGTCTTCGGCGGCACCGTGCGGACGTATGCTTTATGGGAATTCACGATGCGGTAGTGGGCCTCGTGCATGCGGAAAGCGATTTCGAGGTCTTCAGTGAGATACGCGTATTTATAGGGGCCGAGGTCGTCGAAGACCTTTTTCCTGAAGATGGAGAAGGGTCCCGGCGTCACCTGGATGGCGTCGAGGGAGCCCATGAGCTTCCGGAAAAGGATGCCGAAGTTGTATTCGACGTTCTGGATGAGCTCGAGGACGCTTTTCGGATTTTCGAGCTTTATG
>JAUYLU010000037.1 GCA_030699625.1 bacterium | reverse complement strand
GGGAAGAATCTCGCGCTCGTTTCCGACGCCGGCACGCCCGCCATTTCCGACCCGGGCGCCGTGCTGGTAAATGAAGTAAGAAAGCAATTGGGGAATGGAGTGAAGATAGAATCGGTGCCGGGGCCCTCGGCGCTTGCCGCGGCGCTCTCCATTGCAGGCGTGCCGGCGTCTAGTTTCCTCTTCCTCGGGTTTCTCCCGCACAAGAAGGGGAGAGAGACGCTTTTCCGGGGAATCGCCGCGTCGAAACGGACGGTGGTCTTTTACGAATCGCCGCACCGGCTCATGAAGACGCTCGAGGCGCTCGCGAAGCATGCCTCCACGAAGCGCGTCGCGGTGGCGAAAGAGCTCACCAAAGTGCACGAAGAGGTCATCAAGGGAACCGCGCCGGAGGTCCTCGATTTCATGAAGCGGCATAAGGATAAAATAAGAGGGGAGTTCGTTGTCATAGTCAGTTAGATAGCGAAATATTCGAACATTTGAATATTCAGTTATTTTGATATAATTCGTCCATGTCAAAACGGAAACTCATCCTCTGGCTCGGCGTTCTCGTCGCCCTCCTTCCATTCCTCGGCCTCCCGGCCTCGTGGAAGACCGTCATCTATCTTGTGGCCGGCGTTTCCATCGCCTGGAACTCCTGGGAGCTCAACAAGCACAAAGCCATCCGTCCTCGCCGCGCGGCGAGAAGGGCGGCCACAGCGGCGAGCGTCGAGAACGCCGCTTCTTCTCCTGTCGCCGCGCCGTTCGCGCCAGCGCCGCCGGCCGAGAAGAAAGAAGAAAAGATAACCGTCGTCTCTTAGTTCATGAGTCCCGTTAGAGGCCGCGGTCACGAGTTTGATTGCAGGAGGACTATGAAAAAAGTTGGATGGGAATTTTTGGCGATAATCGTGGCGGTTGCGGGTGACCGTGACCTGCCTCTAATGGGATGAGAGTGCGCGCTCCGCTCAAGAAAACCGCCGCCATCATCGGGTTCCTCTCGCTCGTGCCGGGCGCCTATTTCGGCTCGGCGTACGTGTCATCGTACCTCAAGGACATTTCCTACGAGCGCCCTGCGGTTGCCACCACCACGCCCGAAACGAGGCGCCCCGCGGCCACCCACGTCGTCCTGCCCGAACCCGTGAAGGCGATCTACATGACCGCCTGCGTGGCGTCCAGTCCCTCGTGGCGAAAGCAGCTGGTAGCGCTTGTCGACGAGACGGAGCTAAATTCCATCGTCGTCGATATCAAGGACTACACCGGCACCATTTCGTTCGTGCCGGAGCACCCGCTTCTCAAGGAGAACAAGGGAACTGGCTGCCGCGCCAAGGACATGCGCGAGTTCGTCGAGGAGCTCCACACGCACGGCATTTACGCCATCGGCCGCATCACCGTTTTTCAGGACCCGTACTACACGAAGATACGGCCCGACCTCGCCGTCAAAAGTCGCTCCACCGGCGATGTCTGGAAAGACTACAAAGGGCTCTCGTTCATCGACATCGGCGCGAAAGAGTATTGGAATTACATCGTGGCGCTTTCTGACGAGGCCTATCGCGAGGTTGGCTTCGACGAGCTCAATTACGATTACATCAGGTTCCCTTCGGACGGGAACATGAAGGACGTCGATTACAGCTGGAGCACCACCACCACAAAGGCCCTCGCCCTTCGGAATTTCTACGAATATCTGCACGCCCGGGTGAAGCCGACGGGGGCGATGCTCTCGGCCGACCTTTTCGGCATGGTCACCACGAACTACGACGACCTCAATATCGGGCAAGTGCTCGAGCATGCGCTCCCGTACTTCGATTTCATATCGCCGATGGTCTACCCGTCGCACTACCCGCCGAACTTCAATGGCTGGAAGAATCCCAATCTCCATGTGTATGACGTGGTGAATTTTTCCATGTCACGCGCCGTGACGCGGACCGAAGCGACCACGACGCCGCTCGTGCTTCCGGGAGGCGAGCGTATTGCGAGCACGACGCCTGCACGTTACACCAAGCCCGCCTACGATCGGAAGAAGCTCCGCCCGTGGCTGCAGGACTTCTCCTACGGCGGCACCTACGGCGCGGCCGAAGTGCGGGCCCAGATACAGGCGACCTACGATGCCGGGCTCACGTCATGGATGTTATGGGACCCCGCGAACAGCTATACGCGCGAGGCGCTCCTCCCCGCGCCACCCACTGCTTCGGCGCAGTAATCCGCTTCGTGCCACAGCGTCAACACGACGGGGCTTTTGTGTCCCTCTTTTGCTATAACTGGCAGCGAGGTTCAAATAAAAGCGGCTTTTATTTGAACCGAGCGAACCAGTTATATCCTTCCGTGCTTTTTTGATGACGGAAGGATATACTTTTACATAGCTATTTCCATGGCGAGCAAAGACGACATCACCTATTTCGCCGAGGCCGATTTCAGGAACAAGAAAGAGCGCTTCGGCATCAAGCGCGGCGACCGCCCGCGCCACATGTACGTCATCGGCAAGACCGGGATGGGGAAATCCACCCTGCTCGAGAACATGGCCATTCAGGACATCCAGAACGGCGAAGGGCTCGCTGTCATGGACCCGCACGGCTCGATGGCCGAGAAGCTCCTCGACTACGTGCCCGAGCACCGTATCAAGGACGTCATCTATTTTGCCCCGTTCGACGCGGGCTTTCCGCTCTCATTCAACGTCATGGAGGATGTCGGCCCCGACAAGCGGCATCTCGTCACGAGCGGGCTCATGTCCGCCTTCAAGAAGATATGGGTGGACGCTTGGTCGGGCAGGATGGAGTACATCCTCACCAACACCATCCTCGCCCTCCTCGAGTATCCCGACGCGACGCTCCTCGGGGTGAACCGCATGCTCTCCGACAAAGAATACCGCAAAAAGGTGGTGGAGAACGTCACCGATCCCTCCATCAAGGCCTTCTGGACCGACGAGTTCGCGAAGTACAACGAGCGCTACATGCAGGAGGCGGGCGACGCCATCAAGAACAAGGTGGGCCAGTTCACCGCGAACCCGATAATCCGGAACGTCATCGGCCAGCCGAAGTCGTCCTTCGACATCAGAAAGCTCATGGACGAGAAGAAGATCCTCATCATGAACCTCTCGAAGGGGCGCCTCGGCGAGCAGAACTCCGACCTCTTGGGCTCCATGCTCGTCACCAAGATCTACCTCGCCGCCATGTCGCGCGCCGATGCCACGGCGCAGGAGATGGCGCGGCTTCCCGATTTCTACCTCTACGTCGACGAATTCCAGTCGTTCGCGAACGAATCGTTCGCCGACATTCTTTCGGAGGCGCGGAAGTACAAGCTGAACCTCATCATCGCCCACCAGTACGTCGAGCAGATGCCCGAAGAGGTGCGCGCGGCGGTGTTCGGGAACGTCGGCACCACCATCGCCTTCCGCGTGGGGCCGCTCGACGCGGAACTCCTTGAACGCGTTTTCGCTCCCGTCTTCACCCAGGAAAACCTCGTCAACCTCGGCTTCGCCCAGGTGTACATGACGCTCATGATCGACGGCATCGGTTCGAAGCCCTTCTCGGCGCAGACCATCGCGCCCATTAAACCGCCCGAACGCTCGTTCAAGGACGCCATTCTCGAGCACACGCGAAAGACGTTCGCGCGCCCGCGCACCGAAGTGGAAGAGGAGATACGGAAATGGCACGCGCCGGTGGAGCCCCCGAAGCCCGCCCGGCCTCTCAGTCGTTCGGACGGGCCGAAATTCCAAAAAGAAGAATTCCGTTCTGAAATGAGAAGGGAGCCGCCGCGAGAAGGACGCCGGGAGGGGATGCCCCATCCTCCCGGACGGCGTGAGGAGCCGCGGAATGATTTCCAAAGGCCCCGCCCGGCGCCACCGCCACCGCCACCGCCCCCGTCTGCGCCGAAGCCGCCGGAAAATGTAAAAAAGGAAGACGGGCCGCCGCCTCCCATTCCGCTCAAATATCTCGGGAAACATGGCCACGAGCGGCCGCGCACCACGCCGAACAAGCTGGTGCTCAAGGACGCGCTCCAAAAAGCGCTCGAAGAGCGAGAGGCACAGAAACCGACGGAGCCGGCTTCTGTGCCCGAACAAAAACAGACGCCGCCCTCGCCGCCCGTGCGGGACGAGAAGCCCAAGGAAATTTCCGAAGACGTGCTTCGCCGCGTGCTTGAATAAATGACGAAAAAATATCCGCTTCACTTTCTTGCCGTAGTCATCGGCTTTTTTCTGTTGCCTGTCGTTGCCGCGGCATCGGTCTCCATCACCGAGATAATGTACGACCCGGCGGGGAGCGACATCGGAAGCGGCAGTTCGTCCGCCTCGCGGGAATGGATAGAGATACACAACGACGGCGATGCCGACGTCGATATTTCTTCGTTCAAATTCCGCGAGAACGACACCGATCATGGCCTTTCGCTCAAGCAGGGGAGCGCCGTGCTCTCGCCGGGCGGCTACGCGGTCATTGCAAGCAGCGATGCGAGGTTCCTCGAGGATTTTCCTGCCTATGGCGGCGCGCTTTTCGACAGCTCATTTTCGCTCCATAACACCGGCGAAACGCTCGCCATCAAGGATGCCGAAGGCATCGTGATTGACTCGGTGGCGTATGAGTCGGCATGGGGCGCCCAGAACGACGGAAATTCGCTCCAGAAATCGGGCGGAAGCTTCATCGCCGCGCTCCCGACGCCCGGGAGCGCGGCGGAGGGCGCAAGCGCCGGGAGCGATCCTTCATCGAGCACGCCCACGACGACCCCGGTGGCAGAAAACAATCCGGGCAGCAATTGGCCCGTCGAACCGCAGGTCTTCGCGAACGCCGGACCCAACCGCGTCACCATCATCGGCGCCGATATTGCGTTCGAAGCGAAAGCGTGGGGGCTTCAAAATAAGCCGCTTGAGAACGCGCGCTATGTCTGGAACTTCGGCGACGGCACGGTCAAAGAAGGGAAAAAGACGATGCATGCGTACCGCTACGCGGGCGAGTACATCGTGACGCTCGACGTGGCATCCGGGTACTTTACGGGAAGCGACCGCGTCAAAGTGTCGGTCGAGAACTCGAAGGTGCTCGTGAGCTCGCTCGGCAGCGGGACGAAGCGTTTCGTCGAGATCAAGAACGGCTCGGGCCGCGAGCTCGATATCTCGGGATGGGCGCTCACGGAAGGAGGCGTTTCGTTCTTCTTCCCCGAGCGCACCTTCATCGGCGGGAATCAAAAGCTCATTTTTCCCAAAGAAGTCACCGGCATCCCTGCCGGGAACGATGTTTCGCTTTTGTACCCGAACGGGAGCGTGGCCGATCGCTATGCGCCGGGGCGCCTGGCCGCCGCGGCGCCTACAACGGCAGGTAACCCGCCTGCGCCCGCGCCGGTTATAGAGGAAGCACTGACCGCTTCGGCGAATGTCGCCGCCGCGGCGGGAGCCGCGGACGGGTACGACGGCGAGGAAGGCATGCCGTCCGTTTACAAATGGCTCGCGGGAGCCATCGCGCTTGCCCTCGTCGCGGCGTTCGGCACCGCCCGTCTTCCGCGGCCGGTGCCGAAAAGCGGCGAAATTTCGGCCGACGACTTCACCATCATCGAAGAAAAAGATTAGCAGATCCCCCAAGGGCCGCCCTTGGGTAGATGGGCGAGGTTGCCCAAGGGCGGCCCTTGGGGTAGATTTAATTACTGCCATGAAGACAATTCTTGTTACCGGCGGTGCCGGCTTTATAGGTTCACATTTGTGCGAACGCCTTGCCAAGGAGGGTCACCGCGTCATCTCGCTCGATAACTATTTTACGGGCTCGAAAGAGAACCACGTGGAGGGAGTCGAATACCGCGAAGGGCACACGAAGGATATAGCAAAGCATGTTCCGGAAGACCCGGATATCATTTACCATTTGGGGGAATACTCGCGCGTCCGCCATTCCCTTGCGGAGCCGTCGGTGACATTTGATTTGAACCTTCTCGGCACGCTTGGAGTTTTGGAATATTGGAGGGAAAAGAGGTGTAAGCTCGTGTACGCGGGGTCTTCCACGAAATTTACCTATAGGGACGAAGACGGAGTAGAGGGTAAAAATCTTGCTCCCTATACGTGGTCGAAATCGGCAATGAGCGAATTAATCGTTCAGTACGCAAGGTGGTTCGAGCTTCCCTATGCGGTCGTGTATTTCTATAATGTGTACGGGCCGCGCGAGAGGGGAGATCAGTATGGGACTCTGATAGAAATTCTGCACCAAAACTGGTTGAATGGCGTCACGCACCGGATAGCCGGTTCCGGCGGCCAAAAAAGGGCGTTCACTCATGTTTTTGATACGGTCAACGGAATAGTGCTTGTCGGAGAACACGGCGCGGGGGATGAATACGGCATCTGCGCCAAAGAGACATACAGCCTTCTTGATGCGGCTCGTATGTTCGGCGGACACCTTGAATATTCTTCGCCCACAAAATCAACTCGCTCTTCGGAAGCCGTGGATACGTCCAAAATAAAGGCGCTCGGATGGAAACAAGAGCATACGCTCGACGGATATATCAACCAATTGAAAATGAAAGAAATGGATATTCACAATAAAAAGATGTTGAAGAACGAAGGGATACCCAGGGCTAAAAAAAGAATACTTATTTTTTCGCTTGTTTACTACCCCAACTTTCATGGAGGCGCGGAACCGGCCATAAAAGAAATCACTGACAGGATTCCTCCGGACGACATCGAGTTTCATATGGTTACCTGCCTTTGGAACTCAAAAATACCGAGAGTGGAGCGTTACGGCAATATCCTGGTTCATCGGATTGGTTTCGGGCTGCCGGATCCTGAATTTAAGGACTATGGCCGAAAATTTAAATTGAAAATAAACAAATACCTTTTCCAGATTCTTGGGGCGCTAAAGGGCTTACAACTAAACAGAAAATACAAATACGACGCTATTTGGTCCATGATGGCTCACTCCGCCGGTATTCCCGCGGTAATTTTTAAATTGTCTTCTCCGGGGACTCCGTATGTGCTCACGCTTCAAGAAGGAGACCCTATTGAGCACATACAAAGGGTAATGAAACCCGCATGGCCCTTGTTCAAGCGGGCATTCACGAGCGCGTCCATAGTTCAGAGTATTTCAAACTATCTTAGTGGGTGGGCGCGGCAGATGGGCTACAAGGGAGAAATTGTTCTCGTCAAAAATGGCGCAAACCCGAACGACCTTAAAGAAGTATTTTCCCAAAAAGATATCGATGCGATGAAAAAAGATCTTGGGAAAAAAGAGGGAGAAATATATTTGGTTAACACCTCTCGTTTGGTAAAACAGAAGGGCTTTGACACCGTTATTGAATCCCTACAATATTTGCCGCCGCATATAAAGTTCGTTGCCGTCGGCGACGGAGAGGACGAGGGGAAACTTAAAGATTTGGCACGGAAGCTGGGACTCAAGGAAAGAGTTATTTTTACCGGCCGGGTCGACAGGTCGGTAGTTACGCTGTATAGAAAGGCAAGCGATATATTTGTCGCCCCATCGCGCTCGGAGGGCCTTGGAAACGCCTTCGTTTCGGCGTTAGCTTCTCGCCTCCCGTTAATTACTTCCGGAGTCGGCGGGATTGCCGATTACGCAGTGGACGGGAAAACCGCCTGGATAGTCCATCCGGAAAATCCGAGAGCGATAGCGGAGAAGGTAAAAGAGATTCTTGCCAATCCGGAGAAAGCAAAAGGAATATCGGACCGCGCCAGAAAAATGGTTGAGGAAGAATACGACTGGGACAACATCGCCAAAGATATGAGGAAAAAAGTTTTTGCGAAAGTCATAGGTTAGGAAAATGAAAAAAGTCTCGCTTATTGAAACGGCCGCGCGAATCGCGATAGAAGCTCACGCCAGTCAAAAAAGAAAGGATGACGATTCTCCTTATATTGCACATCCGTTCATGGTTGCCATGAAATTGTTGAAAAACGGTTTTCCGGATGAAGTTGTCGCCGCCGCGTTGGTTCATGATGTTTTGGAGGATACGAAGACTACCGAAGAGGATCTAAAAAAAGATTTAGGGGAGAGGATTTTAAATATCGTGAAAACGCTCAGTGAAGACAAATCGCTTCCCTGGGAAGAAAGAAAGAAAAAGTATATAGAATCCGTCCGCAATGGCTCCAAAGAAGCCAAGGCGGTCTCTATCTCCGATAAGATACACAACGCGGAGGGGGTTTTGGCCGCCTACGAGCTTGAGGGCCCTAAAATGTGGAGACACTTCAGTCGCGGTAAAGATTCAAAGCTATGGTTTGAAGAGGAATGCTTAAAGATGTTTAAAGAAACATTCCCCCATAAAATGGTGGATGAGTACGGGGCACTCGTCGCCAAACTGAGACAACTGGATTAAG
>JAUYLU010000028.1 GCA_030699625.1 bacterium | reverse complement strand
GCGGGTCTTTGAGCGCCTTCATGTTGTTCGGATTGAAACCGGGGAGCACTTCCATGGCATAGATCTCCCCCGTCATCGGATCGATGATGACGCCGCCCGCGAGGTCGGAGCGCCATTCGTCCATCACCTTTTGGAGCTCGTCGTGGAGCGCCCGCTCCACGGTCGGCTCGATGGTGACGACGATGTCGCCTTCGCGGGCGGCGCTCCGGAAAATGCTGTCGCCGAGGTTCGAGAACATCTCGGCGAAAAAGTTCACATAGAGCCCCTCGCCTTCGCGCGAGAGCACTCCCTCGTAATAGCGCTCGAGGCCGTAGCGGCCCGCGAGCGCGTCGTCGTTGTTGTAGCCGACGTAGCCGAGCACGCGCGCCGCGAGCGATCCTGCGGGGTAGAAACGCCAGCGCTCGCGGTAGACGGAGACGCCGCCGAGCTTCCCTTCCTTCGCGAGGGCGGTGAGCTTTTCCGCGGATTCCTCGGAAACGCGCCGCGCCACTTCCTCGTACGGGTCGTCCTGCTTCGTCGCCTTCCCCATGAACTCGGCGCGCGGGATGTCGATGACGCGCGAGAGCGCCTCATAGACCGCTTCGGCGTCCTTTATTTCCTTCGGGTTCACCGCCACGAGGTAGCCCGACTGGAGGGTGGCCGCCGAAACGAGGTCTCCCCCTTTTTCGCGGAAGAAGATGGTGCCACGGTCGAAGACCTGCGACGACGGCGTGACGTACTGGCGGTTCGCCGCCTCCTCGTATTCCTTTCCCTCGACGATCTGTATGAAAAAAAGCCGCGACACGAGGGCCGCCGCGAAGAGGACGATGAAAAGCGAAAGCAGGTGGACTCTCGAGAGGCCGCTAACGCTCATGCGGGAGCAAAGAGAGCGCCGTCACCGCCTTGCGCTCGGTGAAGACCTGCCCGGTCGCTTCTTTGAAGCCGAAAGTGCGGGCAAGCTCGAGGGTGACCGGGCCGGAGAGGGCGAGGTGCTCCACCTCGAGGACGCCGACCCTGGCCCGGAGGTCGCGGGCCAGGGCATCGGCTTCCCGATGCGCCACGGCGGTGAAAATGATGGAGCCGACGAGGTAGGTGTACAGCACGAACATGCCGCCGATCGCCCATGCGAGCGCGAGGAACGCGGCCTTGTGGGCGCCGTTCCCGAGATATTCCCTATTGAGTTCGATGATGCGTGCAGTCATGCGTGTTCGTTGCGATGCTTCCTATCTTTTCTCCATGATGCGGAGCTTCGCGCTCCTCGCCCGGGGGTTTTCTTTCGCTTCCTCTTCCGAGGGGGCCACGGGCTTTGTGGCGACAAGCGAGATCTTCCCTTCCGCGGCCGCTCTTTTGAAAAATTGCTTGACGATGCGGTCCTCAAGGCTGTGAAAGGAAATGACCGCGAGCCGTCCGCCGGGACGGAGCGCCTCAAGGGCCTGCGGGAGCGCCGCTTCGAGCGCGCGGAGCTCGTCGTTCACCGCGATCCTGATGGCCTGGAAGGTCTTCGTGGCCGGATGGCGGCGGCCGCGCCGCCCTACCGCGCGCTCGACGATGGCCGCGAGCGCGCCCGAAGTCGCTATCGTGCCTTTCTTCCTCGCCTCGACGATGGCTTTCGCGATGCGGCGGGCGAAGCGCTCCTCGCCGTACCCGCGGATGACGGCGGCGAGGTTCTCTTCGTCCCACTCGTTCACCATGGTCGTGGCGTCGAAGGGGCCACGCGGCCGCCGCCCGAACGTCATCCGGAGCGGCTCGTCATGGCGGAAGGAGAATCCCCTTCCGCCGCGGTCGAGCTGGAAACTCGAAACCCCGAGGTCCATGAGGATGCGGTCGGCCTGCGGGACCTTGAGCCTCCGGAGGATGCGCGAAAGGTCGCGGAAGTTCCCCTTTGAGAGACGGAGCTTCCCTTTGAAGCCCTTGAGCGCTTCCTTGCCGCGCGCGATGGCCGCCTCGTCCTCGTCGATGCCGACCAGGGTGCCCCGCTTCCCTATCCGCAGCGCGAGCGCCTTCGCGTGGCCCGCGCCGCCCACCGTCGCGTCGATTACCGTCTCTCCCTCCTTCGGCGCGAGGCCGGCGAGGGTTTCCTGTAAAAGAACCGGAACGTGCACGGATTAACTGATAACCAATAACTTATAACCATGACGGATGCCCGAATTTTCGGATTTTGTCATCGTTATTCGTTAATCGTTATAAGTTCCGTCAGAGCGCTCCTATCTCGCCGAGCTTTTCGGCGAGCACGTCGGCGTCCTTCTCCACGCGGCCTTTATATTCGTTCCAGGCCTTTTCGTCCCAGATCTCGACGCGCGTGTGGACGCCCGCGAGGACCACCTTCTCCCCCAGTCCGGCGAATGCTTTCAAAAAATCGGGGATGAGAATCCTTCCCGCGGAATCGACCTCGACCTCATGCGCGCCGGCGAGCATGAAGCGGTTGAAGCCGCGCGTGTGAGCGGCTCCAAACGAAAGCTCTCCAAGCTTCGAGGCGACGCGCTCCCACTCCTTCATGGGATAGAGGAAAGGCAGTTATCGAGACCGTTGGTGATGACCACCCGCTTCCCGAGCTCTTTGCGGAACTTCGCCGGAAGCGAAAGCCGCTTCTTCGGGTCGAGGGTGTGCGCATATTGGCCGATAAGCATACATTTTTCCGAGCGGGTACTATTTTCCCCACTTTATCCCACTTGCTCATTAGTTTACTACACTTTGTCCCACTTCACCAAAAGACGGGTTATCCACAGGTAGCTTACGCCCTACTAAAAGGCAGGGCGGGGCAAAAGAAAAGGCGCCTTATGGCGCCTTGTTTTACGGCTTGTTTTCGGCTTATATCCTCACGACGACCTTGATGGTTCCCTTCATGACCTTTTTCGCCCCGCTCGTTACTGCCACGTCGAGCGTCACTTTTTTACGGCGCGAGAGGCGCTTCTCCTCCTCGCCCACGACGGTAAGCACGGCGGCGATCTCTTCGCCGTAGTAGACCGGCTTCGGGAAAACGCATCGAACGAGCTCCCGGGCTATCGCCCGCGGGAATCGCTCCTGGATGAAACCAGACACGAGAGAAAGCACGTACATGCCCGGCCCGATCGCGCGCTCGAAGCCCTCTTCGCGGGCCGCCGAGTCGGAATCATGGACGGGGTTATCGTCGCCGACGATTTCGCAGAACACTCCTGCACGCTTTTCGTCGACGATGAACTTCTTTTGGCACGAATACCTGCTTGCAGCGGGTATGATTGCAAGAACGCGCGGAACTGCGCTCATCTACTCCCCCTTTCGTGGTCGCATTGTCGGGAACAAAATCACTTCCTTGATGTTTCTAACATCGGTCAAAAGCATTGTCAAACGGTCGACGCCGAGGCCGAGGCCGGCCGCCGGCGGCATGCCGTACTCCATGGCCTCGAGGTATGATTCGTCGGACGGCGAGATATCCTTCTCGCCGCCTTTGCGCTTCTTCTCCTCCCGGCCATAGCGAACGCGCTGTTCCTCCGGGTCGTTCAGCTCCGAAAAAGCGTTCACGAGCTCGAGGCCGCCGACGACGAGCTGGAAGCGGTCGATGAACGCGGGATTCCCCTCCTTCGCTTTGGCGAACGGAGAAAAGGCCACCGGATAGTCGACGATGAAGGTGGGCTCGACAAGCTTCGGGCGCACCGCCTTCTTATAGATGTTGTCGAGTATCTTTTCGGCGCTGTCCCCTTCCTTCACGTCGACGGCGAGCTGGGCGGCCTTGTTCGCGAGCTCGGCGCGCGAGGCTTTTTCGGGATGCGGGATGAGGGCGTGGCGGCGGAGAAGGTCGAAATACGGCACCACCGCGAACGGCGCTGCGAAATCTATCTTCTCGCCGCCGTACTCGATGGACGTCTTCTTGAAAAGCTTCTTCACGAGCGCGCGCAGCATCTTCTCCACGAATGCGCGCTGCCCCGCGGCGGTGCCGTACGCCTCGTAATACTCGAGCATGGTGAACTCAGGATTGTGGGTGGCGTCGACTCCTTCGTTCCTGAAATTGCGAGAGAGCTCGTAGACCTTGGTGAATCCGCCGACGAGGAGCTCCTTCAAATAGAGCTCGGGCGCGATGCGCAGGTACAGGTCCATGTCGAGCGCGTGGTGATGCGTCCTGAACGGCTCGGCGAGCGCACCTCCTGCGAGTTCCTGGAGGATGGGCGTCTCCACTTCGAGGTAACCCTCGGCGTTCAGGTATTCCCGGAAGAACGCGATGACGGACGAGCGGACGACGAAGCGCTCCTTCACCTCCGCCGACATGAGGAGGTCGAGATAGCGGCGGCGGAACCGCTCCTCGACGTCGGAGAGTCCGTGCCACTTGTCGGGAAGCGGGCGGAGGCTCTTTGCGAGCATCCGCCATTCTTTCGCGAGTATGGTTTTTTCCTTGCGCTTGGTCAAAAAGAGCGTCCCCCGCACTTCGATGAAGTCGCCGATGTCGACGGTGTCCGCGAAGAGCGACATCGCCTCCTCGGGAAGCTCGTCCTTCTTCACAAGGCCCTGGAATTTGCCGGTGCCGTCATAGAGGTCGAAAAAGAGGATGGCGCCTTGGCCGCGGAGCGCCATCACCCTGCCCGCGAGGGCGATGCCGCCTTTCTTTTTTGAAAGTTTCGCGAACTCCTTCGCCGCCGCGGCGAGGGTCGCGTCGGGCCGCGCCGAAAGGGGAAAGGCGTCCATGCCTTTTGCCTTGAGCAGGGCGAGCTTCCGGAGCCGCTCTTCCCTGATTTCGTGTAAGGAGGCCATGAGGGATGTGGTGCCGCTACTCTATGTCGAGTATCGAGTACTTTACGGTGCCTTTCGGGCTCTTGAACGCGACGGTATCGCCTTTCTTCTTGCCGTGGAGGGCGCTGCCGAGGGGCGAAGTATTCGATATCTTGCCCGACGCCATGTCGGACTCCTCGGAACCGACGAGATGGAAGCGCTGCGGGCCGTTTCCGCCTTCTTTCTGAACGAGGACGGTGGAGCCGACCTCGACCACGCCCGACTGGCGCTTGCCAGAGACGACCACCGCGGAGGTGAGGATGGTTTCGAGCTTGGCGATGCGCTCCTCGATGTTTGCCTGGTCTTCCCGCGCCTGGATGTACTCGGCGTTCTCGGAAAAATCGCCGAGCGACTTCGCGAACTCAAGATTTTCGGCCACTTCCTTACGCTTGACCGTCCGGAGCTGTTCGAGCTCATGCTCGAGCTCCTTCAGTTTTTCCGCGCTTAAATACTCCATGTAATTGTGCGAAGCATTATAGCACGCGCCTCTCGCCCGCCAAGACGCTTGACTTTTATTTTTTATTATGCTACGCTGGTTTTACCGATAAAGCGCTGGAGCGGCTCGGTTGCGGCGGTACAAACCCGTCGCCTTGGAAACAGTCTCCCTTCCGGCAATGTGCCGGTCGCGCAGCACTTTAACTGCCAATGCCCCGTCAGGCGATGAGCTTCCTCTAGGGTGATCGTTATGCGCGCCTTCCCTTAAGGACACGGCGCCATAATTCAGCAAGCTCCCCGGCCAGCAACAACGGCCGGGCTAGAACATAAACCCGAGCAAAGCGCTCGGGCAAAAGCACATTTCCGGAGAGAAGTAAGTTACTGAGTGAAACGTTGCTCAGCTGAAACTCTCCTAACCTGGAAGACGGTCCGCAGTCGCCAGGGTAATAGAGAATAGCGGTGAGGGGGTCGTCAGTAATGTGACCCGCAAGAATGCCCGAGACGCTTCTGTCTCGGGCTTTTCATTTTTCATATTCGACTTGTTTCGATTTATACGATATCGTATAAAAACTAAAACTATTCTCTCATTCGCACGAATGAGAGAATGAATCGCGCCGGGTTTTCCATTCCCTATCATTCGCTCATTCTCACGAATGAGCGAATGATTCCTAAAAGCTATTTCCTAATCCCTACCAGCTAATTCCTATTTCAGGTACTCCGGCGTATTCGCCACCATCCAGTCGAGGAAACCGCGCATGACGTAGGTGGCGCCGAGAGTGTTCCCCTTCGGGCCGCGCTCCATGACCACCGCGAAGGCGTATTTCGGCTCGTCGTACGGGAAAAATCCCGTCACCCACGAGTTCACCTTGTCCTTGGCCACGCCGAGCTCGGCGGTGCCGGTCTTCCCCGCCACCTTCACGTACGGCACGGAGAGTCCCGCCGCCGTGCCGCCCTCGACGACGCCCGCGCGCATTCCCTCCTTCGCCACTTTGAAAAATTCCTTCTGTACCGGAAGTTCCACCCGGTCGCCTGCTTCGCCGAGCACGAGCCGCGGCGTGACGAGCCACCCGTCATTCGCGATGGAGGCGACGGCGCGCGTCATCTGGATGGGCGTCACCTGAAAGCCGTACTGGCCGATGGCGGTGTGATAGGTGTTCCCGAGGAACCACGCCTCGCCCTTGAAATGCTCCTTCTTCCACTCGGGCGACGGCACTACACCCTCCGTTTCGCCGGGAAGGTCGATGCCCGTCGGCTCGCCGAGCCCGAAGAGCTTCGCGTACGTGCCGAGATTCGCGATGCCGAGGCCCTTCTGGTCCTCGAAGCCCCCGCCCACGATATAGAAATAGACGTCGGACGAGACGGCGATGGCGCGGCGCATGTCCACCCATCCGTGCGCTTTCCAGTCCTTGAAAACAGATTCCTTATCGGGGAAATACGGGTTCGGAATGGAGATGGAACCCGTCGAGAGGAGCTTCTTGTCGGGGCTGATGATGCCCTCCTGGAGCGCCGCGAGGGCGAAGTACGGCTTCACGATGGACCCCGGCGTATAGAGGCCCGCTACGGCGCGGTTCAGGAAGGGCTTACGCGCGTCATTGAGGAGCGCGTTGATCTTCGCCCGGTCGCCGCCGTTCGAGAGGAGGCGAGAATCGTACTCGGGGTAGCTCGCGAGGGCGACCACTTCGCCCGTCTCGACGTCCATCATGATGCCCGCTCCCGACGTGAAGCCCACCTGCGCGGCGAGCGCGACGATTTGCCCGTACAGTTTTTCCTGCAAGCGCGCGTCGATCGCAAGGGTGAGGTTCTCGCCGTTTACGGGCACCCGCTGGAGGCTCTCCGAGGTGACGTTCCCGGTGGCGTCGGTTTCGACGAGCTTCTCGCCGTTCTCCCCTTTCAGGCGCGAATCGTATTCGAGTTCGAGGCCGTCGCGCCCGAAAATTTCCTTCTGCCAGTAAATGCCGCTGTCGTCCTTTTTCGGGTGGCCCACGTAGCCGAGAAGGTGCGAAAGGCCGTTGAGAGGGAGATAATCGCGCTCGAAGAAGGCGTTCTCTCCTTCCTCGTTCCAGGCGAGGAGCTTTTTGTTCCTGTCGTAGATGACGCCGCGGATGCCGAAGAGCGGGATGGCCTCGAGCCGGTTCTCCTCGCTCTTCCTGTTGTATTCGTCGCCATGGGCGACCTGGAGGAACGCGAGCCGGCCGCTGAAGACGGAAAGGACGAGGAGGAAAAGGCTCCCGAGGAAGACGAGGGCCATTCTCCCGATGGGGCGCTCGAGACGCCCCTCGAACTGCTGGTCGTTGAACTGGGGAGAGTTCCTCGCGTCGAGGAATATCTCGTCGGGGTCTATCTCATGGGGATCTTTGCGCCGTCCGAACATGTTAGCGATAGATGAGAAGCTCTGATTTCACTTTCGCCGCCGCAAGATAGAGCGCCGCGGCGACGAGCGATGCGAAAAAAGGGACGCCGTAGGCGCGCTCCCCCGCCCCGCCGAAAACGAGGTCGATGGCGAGCGCGACCGCGAGGAGCTCGTAGAAATTCCTGAAAAAGACCGCGAGGAGCGCGCCGAACGAGAGGGTCACCCACCACGGCAAGAAGAGGGCCGCGCCCACGAGAAGGAGATCGGCGAGGAGGCGCGGTATAAGTGAAGAAAGCGCGGTCATCCTGTTAGAAATAAAGGATACTTTGTTTCGACGTCGCCCCGACGACGCGCAAGCAAGCTTGCGCGCGTCCTTGCTTGCCGAAATAGGGAACGCTCGCCATATGCCGACGTGACGTTCCTTTGATTAATTTTAATTTTCTTTTTCATTTCTTATCGTCCCGCGTTCCCGTGAACCTTTATATAAAGGTTCATTTCTAACAGGACTCATCGTTCTATGTACACTCTCGTGAGCCCGTAGACCGAAACGGGCGAGGCGATGATGAGAAGCTTCAGGGGGTTGCGCTCGTCCGTGCGGATGCCTGCCACCCGGCCGAGGACGATGCGATGAAGGGAAGGAGCGATGACTTCATCGCCTTCGCTCACCTCGAGCGCCTTCGGCACGGTGGCCTCGAATTCGCCCCCGCCCTCGCCCACCGCTTCGAAATCATACGCGCCGACGCGCGCATCAAAGCGCCTGCCGGGGCTCGAATAGAGCGAAACGAGCGACGTGCGCCCGTCCACTCGCGCCACTTCGCCGATGAGCACATCGCCGTCCGCAAAGACCCGCTCCCCGGGAAGAACGCCGTCGCGGGCGCCCGCGTCGATGAGAAGCGTGTCGTACGGCGAGCGCGGGGGCTTCAAGAGCACGACGGCGAGAAGAAGGTCGCGCTTCCCCTCCCTTCCGAGCGCCGCTTTGAGCGCCTCGTTCTCCGACCGGACGGCCGCGAGCTCGGCGTCGGCGCTCTCGAGGGTGGCGAGCTTCATTTTGAGCTCGTCGTTCTCGCGGAGAAGCGCTTCCCTGCCGGCAATAAGGGCGCGGAGCGAGAACGCGCGGTCGCCCCCGGAAATTGCGGAAGCCGCCGAAGCGAGCATGCCGCCCGCGCGGTCGGAAAGCGCGGGCACGGCCGTAAACGCGCCCGCGAGGAGCGCGAACATGGCGACCGGGAGCCACGCGGCGAGCCTCCCTCCTTCGCGGCGCTTTCTTTCGCTATCGCGGAGGTAGGTCATCGGCTGCTTCTATCAAAAGCTCGCGGTGCCCCGCGAGGTCCTCGAGGATGACGCCGGTCCCCCGGGCCACGGCCGAGAGCGGGTCTTCGGCGATGTAGACCGGGATTTTAAGGGTAGTATGGAGGAGCTCGGCGAGCCCTTGGATGAGCGCCCCGCCGCCGACGAGGACGATGCCGCGGTGCATGATGTCGGAAAGGATTTCTGGCGGCGTGTCCTCGAGCACCTCCTTGACCGCATCGACGAGGTTCGCGACGGACTGCGAGAGCGCCTCGCGCACCTCTGCATCGGTGATGACCACTTCGCGCGGCAGTCCCGTGATGAGGTCGCGGCCGCGCACCGCCGCCTCCATCGACATCCCCGGCACCACCGAGCCGACCGCGATCTTCACGCTCTCCGCCGTCTTTTCGCCGATCAATATCTTGAATTCGTCGCGGAGGTACGAAATGATGTCCTGATTGAGCTTGTCGCCCGCGATGCGCACGTTCTTCGAGCGCACCACGCCGCCGAGCGAGATGACGGCGATGTCGGTGGTGCCGCCGCCGATGTCGATGACCATCGAGCCCACCGGCTCCCTGATGGGAAGCTTCACCCCGATGGCGGCGGCCATCGGCTCCTCGACGATGTGCACCTCGCGCGCCCCCGCGCTCCGCGTGGCATCGTAGACCGCCCTCGTCTCGACGTTGGTGATGCCCGAGGGCACCCCCACCACCACCCGGGGCTTCACGAATTTAGGGGCTAGTTTATTGGCTTTATTGATGAGATAGGAGAGCATTTCCTCGGTCACTTCGAAGTCGGAAATGACCCCTTCGACGAGGGGCCGCACCGCCACGATGTGCGAGGGCGTGCGCCCGAGCATCTCCCGCGCCTCGGCCCCGACCGCCACCACTCTCCCTGTTTTTTGATTGAGCGCCACCACCGACGGCTCGTTGATGACGATGCCGTGGCCGCGCAGGTACACGAGCGTGTTCGCCGTGCCGAGGTCGATGCCGATGTCGTTTGAAAAAAGAGAGTAGAATTTTTCGAGCATGACTGATTTTCTTCGAACGCAGTGAGTTAGAAAATCGCCACCCCTCACGTGCGCGCACGTGAGGGGCAAAAATTTATGATCGCTCCGCTTTTTAAATTTACTTACTTCTTAAGCAAAGAAAGGAGTTTTTTCGCGTCCATCACGACTGCTTTTTCTTCTGTGCGCCCTTTCACTTCGATGCCGCCCGCCTTCATGCTCTTCTCGGATATCACCGCTCGTACGGGAATGCCTATCAAATCGGCGTCGGCGAACTTTTCCCCCGCGCTCACCCCTTTTCTTTCATCATAGAGTACGTGAATCCCCTCATTTTGCAAGCGTTCATAGAGGGCGCTCGCCTCCTTTTCCACCGCCTCGTCGTCCGAAGGAAGCAAAAGCAGGTGGACGTCATACGGCGCCACCTCTTTCGGCCAGACGATGCCCCGCTCGTCGGCAAAAAGTTCCGCAAGCACCCCCATTGCCCGGGTGATGCCGATGCCGTACGAGCCGAGTATTGCCGGTTTTTGCTCGCCCTTCTCGTCCCGAAACATGAGCCCGAGCTCTTCCGATTTCTTTCCGCCGAAGCTGAAAATATTCCCGACTTCCGCCGCGCGCACTTCCTCGAGCTCGCTTTGCTTGAGGCCGAGCTCATCGAGCACTTTTTCCGAAAGCACTTCTTTATTGACGGCAATCTTTTTGCCGCGGTGGAGGTAGATGACGTCTTCTCCCGCGTCCGTGAGCGTCTGGAACTCATGACTGAATTCCGTGAATGCGCCGCCCGATGCGAACGTGAAAAATGTCTTATCTCCGAGACCGATCCGCTCGAACACGCGCATATACGCTGCAGTCACCGCTTCGTAAAAAGCCCGGTGTTCCTCTTCGTTCGCGGAATAGGAATACAGGTCTTTCATCACGAATTCGCGGCCCCGCATAAGGCCCGATTTCGCCCGAAGCTCGTTCCGCAGCTTCGTTTGGAACTGATAGACATATACCGGCAGGTCGCGGTAACTGCCAATGAAGGATTTCATCATGTCGGTGATGGGCTCCTCGTGGGACCAGCCGAAGCCGACGTCTCCCCCGCTTTTCAATTGCGACTTGAACCAAATGTCGACCTGCTTGTCGTCCCAGCGATTTGTCCGCTCCCAGAGCTCCTTGCGCTGGAGCGCCGTCATGATGATCTCCTGTCCTCCTATCCCGTTCATCTCTTCGCGCACGATTCCCTTGATGCGTTCGAGTACGCGTAGGCCAAGCGGCAAAAAAGAATACGCTCCCGCCATCTCTTTGTGGACATAGCCGGCGCGTATGAGAAGCTGTGCGTTCTTCGAGGCCTCGTCGGCCGGGAGTTCCTTTCTCGTTTTGGTGAAAAGCCGTGACTGCAACATTGGAACCATTGTAGCGCGGGTTATCTAAAGCTCAAAAATGATTTGACAATGACTATTCTTTATGTTATAAACGAATCGTTAAGTTCGTTCATCCAGGAGGCAAAATGTCACGAAGATCCGATTCGATGGTGGTGGCGTCGTTCATACATATGCTTCTCGCCGTGGTAGGAATGGGGTTCGTACTGACCCAATTCCCCAATCCGGTGGGGAACATCGTGGCAGGCGTACTTCTCATTTCCATCTTCCCGTGGATAGCGGTGTTCGTGATAAAAATCTGTAAGTGAGCTGGAGAAAGATAGGCCCGCGCATGCGGGCCGTTTTTATTTACCCCACAAGCCGGACGATGTCGTGCCAGGTCACCACGAGCATGAGGCCGATGAGGAGAATGAAGCCCAAAGCATTGAGCCCGTTCATCACTTTCGGCGGGATGGAGCGGCGCGTCGCCGCCTCGATGCCGATGAAAAGAAGCCGCCCGCCGTCGAGGGCGGGCAAGGGCAGGAGATTCAGGACCGCGAGGTTTATGGAAATGAGGCCGATGAAGGTAAGCAAATAGGTGAAGCCGATGTCGGAGGCCGCGCCGACGAGCGAAACGATGCCGACCGGCCCAGTGAGCGCGGCGAGACTCCCTTCGCCTTGCAAAGCCTGCACGAGGAGGTCCTTGATGCCCACATAAGTGCGCTTGACCAGATTTGCCGCGAGCGTCGCGCCTTCGATGAAGGCAAGGTGGACCGGAAGCCTCAATGTTCCTACCGTGTCAAGCGCGACGCCGATTGCCGCCCGCTCTTCGATGATGCCCGATATCGGCATGACCACGGTGCTCCGCGCTTCATCGCCGCGCGCATACATGATGGCGACCTTTTGGCCCGCATGGGCGGCGATGAACTCGCTCGCCGCCTCGGGCGAAAGGTCACCGAGCTTCTCGTCGAACGTGCCGATTTCGGTGATGCGGTCGCCGGGCATGAGCCCTGCGCGCGCGGCGGGCGTGCTCGGCAAGACCGACGTGACGGTAAGGCCCGCGTCCCTAAGCGCGGCGCCCTCCGGCGCCTCAGCGGCCGAGCTCGAGACTCCTATCATGAACGCCGCGCTGAAGAGAAGCCAGGCGAGGAGCGCGTTAAAGACCACGCCCGCCACCACCACCCATGCCTGGACGAGGCGCGATTTCGAGGTGAAGCTCCTCGCGTCCCGGAGATTCTCTTCGTTCGGGTCTTCGCCGTAGATCTTCACGTACCCTCCGAACGGGAGGAGATTGAGCGAATACTTCGTCTCCCCCCTCGTCCACGAGAAGAGCTTCGGCGGAAAGCCGATCCCGAACTCGTCGACCCGGATGCCCGCCTTTTTGGCGGCCCAAAAGTGCCCGAACTCGTGCGAGACGATGAGCACCGCCAGAATGACGAGAAAGAGAACAATTGACATATGACAATTAACTATAACGAATCCCTGATTGGCTGCCTGTTGTCGTCATTTGTTATTTGTTAGCTGCTTTCTCTACCCCATCACTTCCTTCTCTTTCTTCTCGAAAATCTCCTCAAGCTTCTTGTTGGCCTCATCGACGTGCTTCTGAATCTCTCCTTTCCCTTTGAACTTGTCGTCTTCCGACATCTTTCCCTCACGTTCTTTTTGTTGGATGTCGTCCCAGACTTTTTCCCGTTCGCTCCGGAGGCGCACCCGCGCTTCCTCGAGCTTTTCCTTGAGCATTTTTACGAGGGCCCCGCGGCGCTCGGTGGTAAGTGAGGGAAACGCCACCCGAAGCCCCAAGTCGTCGACGGAAACGGAAAGCCCGAGGTTCGAGGAAAGGATGGCCTTTTCGATGTCCTTCACCTGCCCTTTGTCCCACGGCGAGACGCGGAGCGTCCGCGGGTCCTCGATGGTGACGGCGGCCGCGTGGCTTATCTGGGTGAGCGCGCCGTACGCCTCGAAGCGCACCACGTCGAGAACCGCGGGAGCGGCCCGGCCGGTGTTCACGCCGCCGTACTCGCGGCGGAGCCACTCTTCCGTTTCGCGCGCCTCCTTTTTAAATGCTGAAAAATCGTACGCCATTTCACTAGTATACCAATTTATTGAAAACCCTTGCCAACTATTCTCTCAACTATTCTCTAATTCGTGCGAATTAGAGAATAGAAACCGCTCGGCGGACTGGTTCTCCTATGGCATCTCCTAAACGGTAAAATGCTTGAAGGCTGCGCTGCTCCCTCTCGACGATATCAGCCGCCGCAAGCACCGAAAGATGCCGCGAGGTCGACTTGAACGACAGCTTTATCTCTTCCGCAATGTCGCCCACCGTTGCTTCTTTTACCTTTTTAATGAATCGCAGGATTGCGAGGCGGCGGCGGTTCCCGAGCGCCTTGAACCCTCTTTCCATTTCTTTATCTTTCATGCCCTCAGTATATCCTTATTCTCTTATTCGCACGAATAAGAGAATAAGGACAATCACTTGATGGTGGGGAGCGTGAGGGCGAGATGCTCGAGCAGGAGCTTCACTGAAGCCGAGCGGTCCTTCACGAACCGCTTCGCCGAAAGGAGCGCTTCGAGCGCTTTTCGCGAGGCAACGAGGTCGTTCCCCCCGCGCGCGCGGAAAACGAACGTGAGCGCATCAAGGAAAAGCGACATTCCCTGCTTGTCCTTTTCTTCGATGAGCGCTTTCGCTTCCGGCGCCTCGAGACGCTCCGCCGGCGAAAGCGCGGCGAAATGCCGCGCCGCGGCGAGGGCCTCTTCGGGAACCGTCTCACTCCCCTCGGCGACCTCCGAGAGACGCGAGCGGAGCGTGGGGAGTAGCGTCGCTCCATGCTCCGTCACGATGAAAAAATGGGTGTCTGCCGTCGGCTCCTCGAGAAGCTTGAGGAGCGCATTCTGGGCTTCCCGCGTCATGAAATGGGCGGCCACGATGAATATTTTTTTGCCTGCGGAAAACGATTTTCTCGACGCGAGGGCGCGAAGGTCCCTCGCCTCGTCGATGCCGAGCGTCTCATAGCGGAAGACGGCGACATCGGGGTTCCCTTCGACCTTAAGCTTCGCTTTTTCCTTGAGGAAGGCGAGAAGCTCCTGAACGGCCGCTTCCCGCTCGCCTGAAACGAGATAGGCGTGGTGGAGGGTTTTTTCTTTCCGATACGACTCGGCGAGCGACGGCATCCCAGTTAGAAGCAGGCCGCGGTCACCGAGGCAATGCTATTTATCTTCTCGTGATTCAAATTTCGACCTCTCTGCATAAAATTATAGCTTCGACAATTATACCGTTGACCGCCTGTCTGCGTGCACACGCACAGGCAGACGGCTTCTAACGGGACTGTGTGATGCATCCATTATCGCGGAGATTCCCCGTTTTGACAAAACGAGACCTCGATGTTTGAATTGCCACAGAGTTCTTGAACCAACACCAACAAGGAGAACGACATGCGCTTGTTCAACGCAGTCGCACACGGCGTGGCGGGAGCAGCGCTGCTGTATGTGGCGCTTATCTGCCTCAGTCTTCTGCTTTTCGACGGGCCGCTCGTACGGGGACGTGAGCTTCCGGAAGCGATGGCAGGGGGCCTTTACGGCGCGGTCATCATGCTCGGCACGCTCGGCTCCGCGCTCATCGTCTCCGGCGTCGTCGCGCTTACGGGACACCTGTTCCGCTGGTGTTTCGGCTTCGCCATGCTTCTCGCTTTCACCGGACGCTTCATCGCATGGGGCGCCTTCCGTGCGGCGCTTTTCCTCGTTTCGCTTTCCCGACTTCTGCCGTGCAAAAAACGGCTCCCTTCCGTTTATCAGTTCCGCCGCCCTTGAGCGGCAAAAAGCCCCGACATACGTCGGGGCTTTTTTAAACCGGCGCCGTGAGTCTCAAAAATATTTTTGAAAAAGCGCGCGGACCTGCGGCGGCATCTCCAAACCGAGGGTTTCTTTTCCCGAGGCGAAGAAACGGAAAGCGGCGCCCTCCTTGAGGCGGATGTCCTTCTCTTCCTCGTCCGTGAGCGAGACCCGAAAGAGCGAGATGAGGGCGTTGGGGTACGGAACGGTATCGAGATGCGTGAAGCGGCCGGGGGCGAGCGAGAGGCTTATCTCTTCCTTGAGTTCGCGGATGAGCGTCTCGAGCGGCGTCTCGCTCCCCTCTTGGTGGCCTCCGAAGAGGCTCCACGCGTTCGGCGACGTCGGCGCGCCCGCGTCGCGGAGCTGCAGAAGGCATTCTCCCTTCGTATTGGTGATGACGGCCAAAGAAACGTTCCGCATGCCCTTAGCGCTTGGCGATGATGCTCCGTTTATAAGTATCCAAATGCTCGAGGGCGATGCCGGTGCCCTTGGCCACGCAGAAAAGCGCTTCGTCGGCGAGCACCGCCTTCACGCCGGTGCGCCGCAGCACGAGCTCGGGAAAATTCCTAAGCTGCGACGTGCCGCCCGTCATGATGATGCCGCGGTCGATGATGTCGGCCGAGAGCTCGGGCGGCGTTTCCTGGAGGACGTCCTTCACCGCCTTCACCATGACCCGGAGCTCCTTGTCGATGGCCTTGACGATCTCGTTCGTCGAGACCTCGACGGCGCGCGGCAATCCCGAGATGAAATCGCGCCCCTTCACGGTCATCTTGAGCTCGTCCTCGATGGGCACCGCCGAGCCGATCTGTATCTTCACCTCCTCGGCCGTCTTGTCGCCGATGCCCAAGTTGAAGGTTTTCTTGATGTAGTCGGCGATGGCATGGTCGATGCGGTTCCCGGCGCACTTGACCGAGTTCGCCGCCACGATGCCGCCGAGCGAGATGACCGCCACGTCGGTGGTGCCGCCGCCGATGTCGACGATCATGTGGCCGTGCGCCTCGTGGATGGGAATGCCCGCGCCGATGGCGGCGAGGATGGGCTCCTTCACCACGTAGGCGTTCTTCGCTCCTGCCTTCACCGCCGCCTCCACCACCGCCCGCCGCTCGGTCGAGGTGACGCCCGCCGGCACCGAGACCATCACTTCCGGCTTCCATATATTGAAACGGCCGAGCGCTTTCCCGATGAAGTAGCGGAGCATCGCTTCGGTGACGCGGTAGTCGGCGATGACGCCGTCCTTCATGGGACGGTACGCGATGATATTGTCGGGCGTCCGCCCAATCATTTCCTTGGCCTCGACGCCGACGGCGAGGATCTTGTTGTCGTGCTCGGAAACGGCCACAACGGAAGGCTCGTTCAAGACCACGCCTTTGCCGGGCACGTACACGAGCGTGTTCGCGGTGCCGAGGTCGATGCCGAGCTTTTTCGAAAAGAGGGCCACGGGGGAAGTATAAAGTATTAAGAATAAAGTATAAAGGAGGGTCTTTCCCTCACTTCTATCTCCTTACTCCTAACTCCTGATTTAAAGGCCGCCCAAGACTTCGATCTTCGCGCCGATGCCGTTCAGGCGCTTTGCAATCTCCTCGTAGCCGCGGTTGATGGAATAGACGTTCCTTAAAATGGAGGTTCCTTTCGCGGCGAGCATGGCGATAAGGATGATCATGGCGGGCCGAAGCGCCGGCGGACAGACCACTTGTCCTCCCCGGAGCTTCGTGGGGCCTGCCACGAAGACGCGGTGCGGGTCGGCGAGCGTCACCTGCGCGCCGAGACGGTTCAATTCCGTAAAATAGACGGCGCGGTTCTCCCACATCCAGTCGTGGACGAGCGTAGTGCCCGCGGCCTGGGTGGCGATGGGCACGAAAAACGGCAGATTGTCGGAATTGATGCCCGGATACGGAAGGGCGTGGATTTTGTCGGAGAGCGCCTTGAGCCTCGAGGGGTAGATGGTGATGTCGACGAGCCGAGTGCGGCCGTTGTATGAAAAATATTCCTTGGAACGCTTTTGCTTCAGCCCCATTTTCTCGAGCTTTAAAAGCTCGAGGGCGAGAAATTCGATGGGCGCGCGGCGCACGGTGAGCTTCGAATGCGTGGTCGCCGCCGCGGCGATGAACATCATGGACTCGATGGGGTCCTCGCTGTTGTGGTATTCGACGGTCCTGTCGACACCCGCGATGCCGTGCACCGTAAGCGTCGAGGTGCCGACGCCTTCTATCTTCACCCCCAGTTTTTCGAGGAAAAAACAAAGCTCCTGCACTTGATAGTTCGATGGGGCGAAACGGATGACCGTCGTGCCGCGGATGAGCGCCGCCGCCATGAGCACGTTGTTGGTCGCCGTGTCCCCCGCCTCGTACATGACGATGTCCGCGGGGCGGAGCTTTTTCGCCGCTATCCGATAGTGCTCGCTCTTGGTCTCGATGGAAACGCCAAGCTCCGCAAGCCCAAAGCGGTGCGCCGCGATGGTGCGGTTCCCCATCTTGCAGCCGCCCGCGTGCGGAAGCTCGAAGGCGGGCACGCGGTGAACGAGCGCGCCGATCAGCATGAGCGACGAGCGGATGCGGGCGGCGGCGGCCTTGTCGAGCGTCGCGAGGGAAAAGGACCGGGGCGGCACGAGCTCGACCGAGTTCTTCCCCGCCCAACGTGCCGAAACCCCGATGCTCGCCATCAGTTCGAGGAGACGGTACACCTCCTCGATGCGCGAGATGCCGTGGAGCACCGTTGTGCCACGGTTCAAAAGCGCGGCGCAGAGGAGCACGACCGAGCCGTTCTTCGAGAAATTGGTATCGATCCCGCCATGGAGCTTCCGACCGCCTTCCACCTTGAAGTCGAGCGACTCCGAGATGGAGACGATCTTCCTGTTCAGGACGCGGCTGATCTTCAAAAGCTCCCGCGTGCTGAAGTTCTGCCTGCCGGCTTCCATCCGCGCCACCGCCGATTGCGAGGTGCCGAGCTCCTTCGCGAACCCCTGCTGGGTGAGCCCCTTCTCTTCGCGGAGGTTCCTGATGAGGTAGCCGATCTTCGCAGTCGACGGCGCGTCTTTCATATCACATATGATATATCCGCGGCATCGAAATATAGTGTGGAAATGACCGTTGACAGATTAAATTTTAAATGGCATAAAATACCTGTTCGTTCACAAGAGAGGGAGGGTATTTTGAAAGCAGACAGCGACGCGGGTAGGGCATATCTTGCGATGGCAATCGCGCTTATCATCGTTCTCGGCGTCGTGGCAACGCTCTATTTCCTTTTCCTTGCCGGACAAAACGAGGAATCGGCAAGGCCGCCGAAGCCTCCGACGCTCGGCGCCGAAGAAGGAAGTCGCCTTGTCACGATAAGCGGCAAAGACGAGAACATCGAGTACGCGAACACCAAGATGGGTGCGTGGTGCATCTCGGACAGCAAGGGCGCTTTCACCGCCGAGGCCGCCACGAGGCTCCGCGAGCGATTCATCGAAAAATACGCCGGAAGCCGCAGTGTCATGACATGGGTGACTTTTCCGGCGGGTCCCCATACGGAAACGTATTGCATCCTTTACAACAAAAAAGGTGCGCCCCTTCCCCAGAAAACGACCTCCGCTTCGGCGGAGGTTTTTTATTTCGACGAGCGAGGAGCGAATGAAAATGTACTCATTTTCATATCGTCCGAGCGACGTTGAATCAAAGGGCTACTGCCCTTTATTTCAACGAGCGAGGAGCACGTGGGAGTGTACTCGCACGGTGTCCGAGCGACGTCGAATCATAGGTTGAATAACGCGCGGCATGCCGCGCGTAAACGCGAGCGAAGCGAGTGCTTATTCTTTCCCTCGAGGCTGTGCCTCGGGGGACTATATTGTAGTATTAACCCATGAGTCCTGTTAGAGGCCGCGGTCGCGGTTACAATAGGGCAAAACAGCAAGAATTTTCATGTTAAAAACGATTAAAATGCAGCGCGCGGCGACCGCGACCTGCCTCTAACAGGATGAGAATCCTCGAAGTTGTTCCTTTCGCCAAGGGCGTCCCCCCGCACGCGCTTTCCTATTTCGGCAAGGACGAGGCCGCGGCCCCCGGCGCCATCGTCTCGGTGCCGCTCCGCGGCAAGAAAGTGAAAGGGCTCGTGGTGGCCGCCCGCGACGCCGCGGCGGCGAAGTCATCCGTGAAGGCCTCGCGCTACAGCCTCCGCAAGATCGACAAGGTGCTCGGCGCGAGCGCGCTCTCGGACGCCTTCCTGAAGAGCGCCGAAAGCACGGCGCTCTTCTTCGCTGCCTCACTCGGGGAAACCATCGCCCAGACGGTACCGGAATATCTCCAAGGCAAGCTCGCCGTGAGAAAAAAGGACGCCCCCAGGGCGGCCCGCCCCGACGGTCCCGCCCGAACGGTACATCCGGGCGGGCTCAAGGCGGAAAAGTTCATCCTCCAGCGCGAGCTCGAGGAGCGGCTCGATTATTTCCGCACCTATGTGCGCACCGAGTTCGCCAAGGGCGCCTCGGTCTTCCTCGTCCTCCCTACCGCCGAGGAAGCGGAACATTTTGCGGAGGAAGTATCGCGGGGCGTGGAGCGTTTCGCCTACATCCTCCACGGGCGGCTCCCTAAAAAAGAGCTCGCGGCGCGGCTCGCGAAGCTCGAGGAGGAAACGCACCCCGTCCTCGTCGTCGGCACGCCGTATTTCCTCGCTCTCCCGCGGGACGACATCGGCACGGTCATCGTCGAGCACGAATCGTCGAGCGCCTACCGCACCGTCTCGCGCCCGTACCTCGACCTGCGCGTCTTCGCCGAAATCCTTGCGGCAAACTCGGGATGGAAGATCGTCTTTGCCGACGCGCTCCTCCAGGTCGAGACGCTCGCGCGGCATGAGGCGCACGAGCTCACCGAGCTTCTCCCTCTGAAATGGCGCATCAAGACGCGCGAGGAGTGCCTCATCGTCGACACGAGAAAAAAGGACGAGGACCTGCCCGCGCGCAGCCTGCCCGCGCGAGTCACGCAGACAGGAGCGCAGACGGGCGGCGAAAAGAAAAAATTCGCGCTCATCTCCGAGACGGCCGAGGAGGCCGTCCGCGACGCGCAGAAGCGGCGCGGAAGCGTCTTCGTCTACGCCTCGCGACGCGGCCTCCATCCCATTTCCATCTGCGGCGATTGCGGGACGACGCTCGCCTGTCCCCGCTGCTCGTCGCCGCTCGTCCTCCACGGACAGGGCGGCGGAAGCGGGCGGGAGCGGGCCTTCATCTGCCATAAATGCAAAGGGGCGGTCTCCGCCGACACGCCGTGCGGCCATTGCGGCGGCTGGAAGCTCGTGCCCCTGGGCTACGGGACGGAGAGCGTGGAAGAGGAGCTCGCCGCGGCGTTCCCCGGCGAAAAAGTGCTCCGCCTCGACCGCGACAGCGCGGGAACGCCCGCCGAAGCGAGGAAGATCGCGGAGGAGTTCGAAAAAAAGAAAGGGGGCATCCTCGTCGGAAGCGAGCTCGCGCTCTACTATCTCGCGAAGCCCCTCGACACCATCATCGTCGCCTCCATCGACTCGCTCGCAAGCATCCCGTCGTTTCGCATCGGCGAAAAGATGTTCCAGACCCTTCTCTCGCTCCGGTCGCGGGCCGAGCGCGAGTTCATCGTCCAGACGCGCCTCGCCGACAAGAAGCTCCTCCTCGAGCTCGTCGAGGGCGACCTCATCAATTTCTACCGCGACGAGCTCCGCGACCGCCGCGCTTTCAATTTTCCCCCCGCCGTGCGCTTGGTGAAGCTCACCCTCGAAGGCAGACAGCCGATGCTCTCCGAAGAGGCGGGGCGGCTGAAGGCGCTTTTCGGCCGGTATTCCCCCGAGAGCTACAACGCTTTCATTTCGAAGATAAAGCACCTCTATCGCACCCACATCGTCCTTCGGCTCCCGCCGCGCGAATGGACCGTGCCCGAGCTCGGCGAGGGGCGGCTCGACAAAGCCCTCGCCGGGCTTCTCCTCTCACTCCCGCCCGACATCGCCGTCCGCGTCATGCCCGAGGACATACTATAGAACTGGCCTTTGAAATATCCCGCGGGGTATACTGAGCGAAATGGCCGAATTCATAGCGCGGAACCATCCGGTCCTCCGGGAACGGGCGAAAGAGATAGCGCCGAGCGAGATCGGGAACCCGAGCATAAAGAAACTCATCAAAGAAATGAGGAAGGCGCTCCATGGCGAGGACGACGGAGTGGCCATCGCCGCACCGCAGTTAGGCCACGCGCTGCGCCTCTTCGTGGTCTCGGGGCGCATCTTCGAGCTCAAGGGAAAGGGCGGTCTCGAGGCGCTCGCCGAGGGGAAAGCCGTCCCGCTCAAGAAAAAGAAAGGGAAACCCCATCCGAACGACATGGTGTTCGTGAACCCGCGCATCGTCAAGGAATCGAAGGATGCCGAGTGGATGGTGGAGGGGTGCTTGTCGCTCCGCTGGCTTTACGGCAGGGTGAAGCGAAAGAAGCGGGTGACCATCGAAGCATACGACGAGCGCGGCAGGAAGTTCACCCGCGGGGCGGGCGGCCTCCTCGCCCAGATCTTCCAGCACGAGTGCGACCACCTCGAGGGCGTCCTCTTTACCGACAAGGCGAAAGACGTGGAAGACATCCCACCCGAACTCCAAAGAGAACATGGAAAAACCTATGTCGAGTGAGCAGCCGCGCTTCGCCTTCTTCGGAACGCCCGCGTTCGCGGTCTTCGCGCTCGAAGAGCTCAAAAAGGCGAAGCTACCTCCCGCTCTCGTGGTGACGGCGCCCGACCGCCCGAAAGGACGGGGCCTTCGCCTTTCTCCCCCGCCGGTCAAAACCTGGGCCGAGCGCGAAAGAATCCCGTTCATCCAACCGGAGAAACTCGACGAAGCGGCGCGGGAAAAGCTCGCGGGCTTCGACCTTTTCGCCGTCGTTGCCTACGGGAAAATTTTAAAGCAAGAAGTGCTCGCGCTCCCGAAGCACGGAACGCTCAACGTCCATCCTTCGCTTCTCCCGAAACTCCGCGGCCCCTCGCCCGTCGAGGGCGCCATCCTCGAGGGGGCGCGAGAAACGGGAGTCTCGATACTGCTCCTCGACGAAAAAATGGACCACGGCCCCGTGGTGATGCGGGAAAAAATGCTCCTCTCGGGCGACGAGCGCGCGCCGGAGCTTCGGGAGAAGCTCGCCCGTCTTGGCGGGAGCGCGCTCGCGAAGGTCATTCCCGACGGGGCGACGGGCACGCTCGCCGCCGTCGCGCAGGACGACGCGGCCGCCACCTACACGAACCTCGTCAAAAAAGAGGACGGGCTCCTCGACCTTGCCGACGCGCCGGAGAAAAATTACCGCAAGTTCCGCGCTTACTGCGGCTCCATCGGCACGCATTTCTTCGCGAAGCGCCATGGCAAGGACGTGCGCGTCATCGTCAAGGACGCGGCGCTCGAAAACGGCGAATTTTCGATAAAAAAAGTGCTTCCCGAGGGCGGGCGCGAGATGCCGTACGGTGATTTTGTGCGGGGGCTTTAGCTATGCACATCCGCCGAGCGCGCAGCAAGGGGCGGGCGTATACTACGTCTAGTAGTGAACGACTGCTTCTTGCAATACCGAGAGCGCGTTTTTCTTATCTTTACTCTTTACTGAAAGGAAAGGAGGATGACCATCGAAGTCTACCTCACGGAGTACCTCACCTGGACATCACGCGTCAGGAACAAGTCGCGCCTTACCCCCGAAGAACTTTGCGCCATTGCCGTCGAAGCGGCCGAGCTCTTTGAAAAAGAATACGGGATACAACAAGCCTATTGCCACGAAGTCCTCAACGCGCTCGTTGAAGCGCTCGCCAAAACGCTCGAAATCATAAAAATAACGCCTCTCGAACGCATCGACGGCACGCTCTCGGCCTGGAAAAACCGCTCTCCCAAGGTAAGCGAGAAGATCAAAATCGAGCGGCCTGTGCGGCTTGCCAGGGGAACGCTCGACCACATGACCTACGGAGTGGGCGCGCTTTTTACCAAACGAGGGATTGAAGGATTCAAGTCGCCGGGGACGGTGCTTTCGACGCTCGAATACCATCTTGCCGGCGTATACATCGATTTCCTCGGAGGAGAAATCGGGGGCATGAAGGGAAAGGCGTTCGCCACATCCATGGAAATGCCCTTACAACTGCTTGAACGTATTCGGCCGCTTGAAAGCATCAAAAGGGACGACAATTTCCGTTGGCGTCCATCCTCTTAAGAACCCTCGTCGCCGCGAGGGTTCATTTGTTATTCGAGCCGCACCGACTGGACGACGATGTCCTCTGCCGGCTGGTCGTTCTGCCCTACCGGCACGTTCTCGATGGCGCTCACCACGTCCATCCCCCGCACCACCCTTCCGAAACCGGTGTGCTTGCCATCGAGCCACGGGGTCGAGGCCGCCGTGATAATAAAAAATTGGCTCCCGTTCGTGTCAGGTCCCGCGTTTGCCATGGCGATGACCCCGCGCACGAGCTTTTCGCCGTTCAGCTCGTCGGCGAACGAGTAGCCCGGGCCGCCGGTCCCCCACCGCGCCCGGAGCGCCGGGTCCTTCGAGAGCGGGTCGCCGCCCTGTATCATGAAATCTTTGATGACGCGGTGGAAGCGCGTGCCGTCGTAGAAACCGGCGGCCACGAGTTTCCTGAAATTCTCGACCGTTGTCGGCGCGAGGCCGTCCCAGAGCTCAAGCTCTATCTCTCCTTTATTCGTGGAAAATATCACGTTCTTTTTCTTTGCGGCGTCCGGGCGCGGCGCAGAGGCGCTCTCGGTCGTGCCGACATTATTATTGGCAATATCGCTTCCCGCATTCTCCGTTCCGAACGCGCCGTTTTCGGAATAATCGTCCCCGCGGTCGTACGAGAGCTCTTTCTCGGTGTAGAGATAATAGCCGCCGCCCGCGATAAGGAGGGCGACAACGGCGGCCAGTATCTTCATTCCAGGAGCCATGGTCGTTTAATTTTTTCTTATTCTCTTATTCGTACGAATTAGAGAATAAGAACCTTGTTGTGTTGTAGGTTTCCAATTACTTCCTCCAGCGGGGGAATTTCGGAAGCTTCGGGAACTTCTTCCACTTGAAGCGGTCGAGTCCCTTCACCACGTCCTTCAACATGGCCGCGCCGCGCCGGAAAAGCGTCCGCTCCTTGCCCTTGGCCGAGACCACGCCCCGCTCGAGCTCCTCCCGCACTTCGTCGATGGCGGTGTAGAGGTCTTCCGCTTCGGCGGTAGCGCGGAACTGCTTCCCTGGCATGCCGAGGTTCACCTCGGCCTTGAACACCTCGCCCCGCTTGTGGTGATAGGTGATCCGGCCCACTTCGACCTCGGCCATCGCCGCGGCGTCGTCGCTCCCGAGGAATCTGGAAATGGTCCCTATCCGCTTTCGTATGTACTCGTCGATCTCGCGCGTGAGCTTCAGGTCGGTGGTCTGGATCTTTATGTGCATACGGTTCCTAGACGTTAGGTTGGTAACTCCCTTGCGCCTTCTTTCCCATCATAACAGAGCGGCGGCGCGTCAGGTTGCAAGGCGCATGAGCTTCGAAGGCTTCCGGTGGCCGCGCACGATGGAAACCGCCTTCGCCGGAAGGCCGAACTCCCGCGCGATAAGCTCGACGGCTCTCCTGTTCGCCATAGTGCGCTTTGCGTCCTCGCGCACGGAGACCTCGT
>JAUYLU010000024.1 GCA_030699625.1 bacterium | reverse complement strand
CCGGTAAATCTTTCTCTTCCAGTGGCCGTAATCTGATCTTCCCATTACCAACGTAATCGTAATCAGCCATTTTGAAACTCCTTACAAAAATCGACTGACCAAACCTAAGAATAACTTGCTTGATTTGTCAAACTTGCTTATTGAGGTATTACAACCATGAAAGCTCCTGCATCCTTATCGTCATCCCCCAACTCGGCTTCGAGGAATTTTAAAGCATAAAAACAAAAAGGCCGCGTATGTGGGCAGCGGCCTTTATTCAGAATCCATCACGCTCCCATCTTCGTAAGCTGAAGCTTTTTATTCTCAAGAAGATGCAGCAGGTTTCTAAAATAGGAGAAGCTCCGTTTATCGCCGCGCATCTCCCTCCAATACTTTTTTTTGACGGCTGATTCGATCTCTCCTCTTCCTTTTCCGCCCTCGATTTTCCTCAGGAATTTTCTTTGCACTAGGAGGGCGGGTGCTTCCAGTTTCTTTCCCAGCGGCAACACGTACATGCCTTTTTTGAACTGCGTGGCATGAAATGCCTCATGAACTATCAAAGAAGAAAGCCACGCAAGATCATTATTTCTAATCACTGATCTGTTGGCGAACCAAACTTTCTCGGGCATGAAGAATTCGTTGGTAAAGCCAAGCATGCAGCTAATGAAAATGATTTTCACTCTTGACTGCACATACTGATACTCTCGCTTGTCTGTCTTTCTTATCAGGAGGAATGCCCGTAGTACCTTCATTACTTCTTCTCTGGTTGGTCCGATGACGGTGATTTTTCCCGCCATTGCACAAAAAAATTTCTTTTTTTTCAAACGCATATTTAAAAACAAAGAGAGAGGTTCGAAACCCCTCTCTTGCGCCGCTATCGGAACTTCGGTTTCGGCCGAGGATTCGGGGAAGGCCGGTTTGGCCCTCGTGGTCCAGGCGGATGAGGACTTGGTTTGTCGCCCATAGCACACCACCTCCTTTCTAGCTTTAGTCTACAAAAGACGTTCTTTACCGTCAACGCCGCGCGGCGGGATTTTTTGATGCCGCCCGTGATAGAATCCGGAGATGAATCCCGGTACGCCGCTTGAAGAAGCCCTTCGCCTCGACGCGCCGCACAAGAAAGCGCTCGCGAAGCTCGGGCTCCGGACGGTGCGCGACCTCCTCTATCACCTTCCCGCCCGCTACAGCGACCTCTCCACCGTGAAGCTCGTGAAAGACCTCGTGCCGGGCGACCGGGCTATCGTCTACGGGAAAATAAAACGGGTGAAAACCGGGAAGGCCTTCCGGAAAAAGATGCCCCTCGGGCAGGCGACGCTTGAGGATGCGACGGGCGAGATAAAGATTACCTGGTTCAACCAGCCCTATCTCGCCAAAATGTTCGCGGAGGGCGCGTACGTCAAAGTGTCGGGAAAAGTGACCGTGGGGAAGCGCGGCCTCTATCTCGCGAATCCCGAGATAGAGCATTCGAACGAGCTTCCCATTGATTCGCACGACACGCTCTTCAAAAAAGGGAACGGGGATGGCGGAAATACCGCCTTTTATCCCGTCTACCCCGAGAGCCGCGGCGTTACCTCGCGCTTTTTCCACCACGCCATACGCAAGCTCTTCGCCGCGGGAATTTTAAACAGAATCGAAGAGACCATTCCCGAAGAAATCCTTAAAAAGTATAAGCTGCCGGGGCTTCGGACCGCCCTTCTGTGGATCCACATGCCGAAAAAGGAAACGCAGGCCGCAGCGGCGCGCAAGCGCTTCGCCTTCGAGGAAGTGTTTTTCATCCAGCTTGGGGAGCAGAAGGAACGGAAGGAATACGAGAAGCACTCGTCGTTCGCTGTAGAAGCCGACGAGGGGGCGCTTTCGCGTTTCCTCGCGCGGTTCCCTTTCGCGCCGACCGGCGCGCAGGCGAGAGCCACCGAAGCGATAAAGAACGATTTCAAAAGCGGGAAACCGATGCTCCGCCTCCTCGAAGGCGACGTGGGGTCGGGGAAAACGCTCGTGGCCGCGGCGGCGGCCCATATGATCGCCATGAGCCGACCCCTAAAACGCCCCGAGAGGGCGTTCGGGCGACCATCGTCTGAAAACGATGGCGTAGCCGAGAGGCAAAACTTCGGGAACCTTCAGGTCGCCTACATGGCCCCGACCGAAATACTCGCCGCCCAGCATTTCGAATCCTTCATGGAATATTTCAAGGGCACGGGCCTTCAGATGGGGCTCATCACCGGCTCGGGATGCGAAAAATTCCCTTCCAAGGTAAACCCCTCGGGCGCCACGAACATCTCCCGAACCCAGCTTTTAAAGTGGGTGGCGAACGGGGAAATTCCCATCCTCATCGGCACCCACGCGTTGATACAAAAATCAGTAACCTTTAAACATTTAGGCCTGGTGATTATTGACGAACAACATAGATTTGGAACGGCGCAACGAGGTCTTTTAACTCAAAAAGGAAATTCCGAAACGCCTGTCCCTCATTTGCTTTCTATGACTGCCACTCCGATACCAAGGACACTCGCTCTAACTATATACGGCAGTCTCGATTTGACGCTCATCGACGAGATGCCGAAGGGACGCAAAATCATCATCACCGAAATCGTCGTTCCGGGCAGACGCGAAGCGGTCTACGAAAAAATCAGCGAAGCGCTCGACCAAGGCCGGCAAGCGTACGTTATATGCCCGCGCATCGACCTGCCGGACCCCGAGAAAGAGCTCGCCCTGCAGGCAAAATCGGTGAAAGCGGAAGCGAAGCGCCTCAAGGAAAAGATATTCCCGGGACACGAAATCGCCGTGCTCCACAGCAAGATGAAAGAGAGCGACAAGGACGAAGCCATGCGGCGGTTCCAGGCGGGCGAGACGGACATCCTCGTCGCCACCTCGATGGTCGAAGTGGGCGTGAACGTGCCGAATGCGACCGTCATCGTCATCGAAGGGGCCGAGCGCTTCGGCCTCGCCCAGCTCCACCAGTTAAGGGGCCGCGTCCTTCGGAGCACCCATCAGGCGTACTGCTTTCTTTTCTCGGAAACGATGAACGGCAAATCCGCGGCGCGGCTCCGCGCGCTCGAAAGGGCGAAAAACGGCTTCGAGCTCGCCGAGCTCGACCTATTGCAGCGCGGCGCGGGCGAGCTCGGCGGCGCGAAGCAATGGGGGCTCTCCGACATCGGCATGGAGGCCATCAAGAATTTGAAAATGGTGGAAGCGGCCCGCGCCGAGGCGGCCGAACTCCTCAAGCGGGACCCCGCGCTTCGCACCTATCCCCACCTGAAGCTCATCTCCTCGAAAAGGGCGCCGCTACATCTTGAATAGTGCGCGCACTAGGACTTGAACCCTGTTAAATAAAACCTTCGGTTTTAATTTGCAAAGCAAATTATTTAACAGGGCAGGACTAGAACCGGGCGGATATATTGAAATTTTTGTCCATCCCCCAGGACTCGAACCTGGAACCAACCGCGTATAAGGCGGTAGCTCTACCATTGAGCTAGGGATGGACAAAAATTTCAATGGAATCGGTTCGCTCGGCCAAAATTACGATATATCGTAATTTTTTCCTCGCTGCCGATTATAAGCCGTCTGCTCCACCATTGAGCTATGCCCGCATATGGATATACCCTAATACACCACGTACGAAAATACAAAATCTTTCTTGCCTACTATTCTCTAATTCGCACGAATTAGAGAATGACTACGATATATCGTAGTTTTCTACAAGCTACCCACTACCAACTACAAACTACTTCATCTCTTCCTTCTTTATCTTATCAATAAGCGGCTCGCCTTCTAACCTTACTAGATAGCCGTCCCCTATTTCAATATCAATAGTGGTATGGTGCGGGCGCACTACTTTCTTCATTTCTACGCCGCCTTTTTTAATTCGTGAGGCTAGTTCCTCATAGGAAATTCCCGTCGGATATATCTCAATGTGGTCGAAGCCGCTCTTTTGACTGCCGTCCGGCTTCTGGTCCGAGAGTTCAAGCGTCGAGATGGGGCCGAGCGCGGTCTTGACGGGGCGCTTCAACCCGATGACAGCGATGCGGCGCGCCGAGATGATCGATTGATAGATATACACGCTCTCTTCCTCGAAAAGCGCCCGCAGGGCCTCAAACTCGCCGTTCGAAACACACTTGTAGCAGATATGGTCGGCACGTGAAATGGCGCCGAGGGCGTGCCGTTCCGCGAACTCGTTGAAACGGCGCACCAGATCATCGGCGCCTATATAGAAATCGGCGATGCTTTTCATCCGGTCTCTTTTATTGCGCGGCGAGGTTCATCTCTTCGCGCTTCTTCGGCATGATGCCGTTCGCAATGATGATCTGCTCGTATTCCGCCTGCTCGAGCGTCTCCTTGTCGATGAGGGCGAGGGCGATGGAGTCGAGGGCGCGGCGGTGGTCTTTCAAAACCTTCCTCGTCTTTGCGAATGCCTCGTTCAATATCTTCGCCACTTCGGCGTCGATCTTCGAGGAGACGTCTTCGGAGTATTCCCGCTCATTGAGTCCCTTGCCGAATATGGTCCTCCCGCCCATGCCTTCGAGGGCCATGGGGCCGAGCGCGGACATGCCGTACTTGGTGACCATGTCGCGTGCGAGGGCGGTCGCCACCTGGAGGTCGTTCGAGGGGCCGGTGGTGATGTCGCCGAAAATCATCTCCTCGGCCACGTAGCCGCCGAGCGACACGGCGATGTCGTCGAGAAATTCCTTCCGCGACTGGAGGCGGCGCTCCTCGAGCGGGAGCTTGAGCGTATAGCCGCCCGCGTGGCCGCGCGCCACGATGGTGATCTTGTGCACCGGGTCGGCGTACGGAAGGACGGACGAGGTGAGCGCATGGCCTCCTTCGTGGTAGGCGGTGATCTCCTTCTCTTTTTTCGAGAGCACGTGGCTTTTCCGCTCGGGACCGAGCATCACTTTCTCGATAGCGCGTATCAAATCGTATTGCGAGACCTTCTTCCTATCCTCGCGGGCGGCGAGGATGGCGCCCTCGTTCATGAGCGAATAGAGGTCGGCGCCGGAAAAGCCGGGCGTGCGCTCGGCCACGGTGCGGATGTTGACGTCCTCGGCGAGCGGTTTCTTATGCGCGTGTATCTTCAAAATTTCCTCGCGGTCATTGCGGTCCGGAAGATCCAAGGTCACGCGCCGGTCGAACCGGCCTGGCCGGAGAAGTGCAGGGTCGAGCACGTCGGGGCGGTTCGTGGCGGCCATGACGATGACTTTCTCCGTCGGCTCGAAACCGTCCATCTCGACGAGGATTTGGTTTAAGGTCTGCTCGCGCTCGTCGTTTCCGCCGCCGACGCCCGTGCCGCGCACCCGCCCCACCGCGTCGATCTCGTCGACGAAAATGATGGCCGGAGCTGACTTCTTCGCCATCTGGAAAAGGTCCCTCACACGGGACGCCCCGACGCCCACGAACATTTCCACGAACTCGGAGCCGGAAAGATGGAAGAACGGCACGCCCGCTTCGCCCGCCACGGCGCGCGCGAGCAAGGTCTTGCCCGTTCCGGGCGCGCCCATGAGGAGCACGCCTTTCGGTATCCGCGCCCCGATGTCGAGGAACTTCTTGGGGTTCCGGAGAAAATCGACGATTTCCTTGAGCTCCTCCTTCGCTTCCTTCACGCCCGCGATATCCTTGAAGGTCACTTTCTGGTTCACGTCCGACGGATCGATGATGCGCGCCTTGGACTGGCCGAACGAGAACGCCTGGATGCCGGCGCCCTTCATCTGACGCGAGAGGAACCAGAAGAAAAGGAAGAGGATGAGGATGGGCCCGAGGAACGGCAGGATGTTCATGAGCCAGAACGAGAGGCCCGTGTCGCCCTTTATCTCTATCTCCGTGCGCGCGAGCTGGGCCGCCGTCACGCCGTAATTCGAGAGCGTTTCCGAAAGCGAGGCTTCACGCTCCTTCTTCGACTTGAGCTCGGTCTCGTCGTTCAAAAGGATGGTGAGCTTCTCCCCTTCGACGGTGATCTTCTTCACCTCGCCCGCCGTGACGTGCTTCGCCACCTCGGACACGGCGATTTCCTCGATTTTTCCGCCCGTCGTTTCGGTAATGACCGAATACAAGCTCGTGATGAGCATGAAAACGATGATGACCGTGAGGATGTTCGAGATGAGCTGGCGGCGGCCTGTTTTTTTGCCCCCCTCGTCGTCCTTTCGTCCCTTATTTTTATTGGTTCCCGGGAATTTTAGCGCCATAACATATCTGAGTATACATTAAAAAATGTCAAATAAAAGAGCGGAATTGTGATAGGATTTTCATATATGAAGTCCCGTTAGAAGCCGTCTGCCTGTGCGGTTCACGCAGACAGGCGGTCACGGTAGAGAGCGGAACGACATAACGACATATGGTATGACGGAAAATAAGAAAATTACACACTATAGCGAATTGGCGCGGTATGGGACCGCGACCTGCTTCTAAACGGGATGAGGCTTGTCGAAAACAAGAAAGCGGGGCTCAAATACGAAATACTCGAGCGCTTCCACGGAGGGCTC
>JAUYLU010000023.1 GCA_030699625.1 bacterium | reverse complement strand
GAGCGCGGACGGCACACTCGTCACTTCCCTTGCCGACGTCTCCCTCGGCGGCCACGCCCTCCTCGACGTCTCGCGCATCGCCGGCGCGGGAGGGAAGTGGTCGATTGACGCGGACGGCAAATTCACCGGCGATGAGATTGCGGTGAAGAAGGCGACCGTCGAGGCGGGCATCACCACGCGCGACCGGGCGACCGGCGAATACTACTGTATGTATGTCTCAAGCGGAACGACGGTGACCGCACCCGGCAGCTGTCCCGACTATTCCGGCCCTTCGCTGACGTCCGCCGCCGCTTCAAGCACCGAGCCCCTGCCGCTTACCGAGGCGAGCGAGCCCGCCGCGGGCGGAAGCATCGCTCCTTATATAGGAGGAGAAACCGGGACTACGACTGACACTGCTGTCACCGTGGATGCGACTACTGCTACTACAACGGAAAGTTCACCCGCCAACATTTCCGAAGGAAACGTAGGCGGGCAAGCCGCCACTACCACTGAATCGGCAATCGACACTTCCACCGAACCTGCGGAAACTACTTCCACCGAGGCTACGGAAGAGACCGCCACCTCCACTCCTTCTACTCCTTAATTGCCTTGATTGTCCGATTGTCCCAATCCCCGAATTCCACAAAAAATAAGCTATAGCTTATTTTTTGTGGAATGATAAAATTCGATAAAACATACCTAACATACGCAACGTACACATGGGGAAATTGGAATTAGAACTGCGAAGCGATGCCAAAAGAAAGAACTTGCAGAAAGCGGTCCTTTCAACGATATACGCCGCGGGATTCATCAGCATCGCGCTGCTTGCCCCCAATGTTGCGGGAGCATTGGCAAAATTCGGCGGCAATACGAAAAAGAATCGGAATTATTCCGCCAAGCGCTCGATAGACCGCCTTCGCGAGAAAGGATTGATTGCATTCGACAGGAGCGAGCGCGGAACGTTCGCGCGCATTACGCCGCTCGGGGAAGTGGCGCTGCAGCGTTTTTGCGAGGGAGGAGCATTGCCCAAGCCGAAGCGCTGGGACGGCAAATGGAGGATCGTCATATACGACCTTAAGGAGCATAAACGACCGGTGAGGGAAAAATTAAGAAGGACGCTCGGCGGTTTCGGCTTCACCAAACTTCAGGACAGCGTATGGGTATACCCTTATGATTGCGAGGATCTCATCGCGCTCGTCAAAGCCGACTTCAAGATAGGGAAGGAAATACTCTACCTCATCGCGGATAAGCTGGAAAACGACCGCCCGTTGCGTAAAATTTTCGGAGTCTCGTGATTCCACAAAAAATAAGCTATAGCTTATTTTTTGTGGAATCTATAAATTACGAAAATACAAATACGATGCAAAGTATGGTACAAACCAGACTGGTGGGGGATGATATACGACGCAAGGTACGGTGCAAAATACGATACAAAATACAAAACGCGAAACGGCGCTTTACGCTCGACGCTTTACATAAAAGCTTTTTTAGGTAGAATAGACCCCATGTTTATCCTCACGGCAAAGGTGCGGGAAGGAAAAGAAAGCCCTACGGCGCTTCGGCGCAAGGGCTTCGTGCCCGCCGTCTACTACGGGAAGAAAGAGCAATCCACCCCCATCGCCGTGGACGCCGCGTCATTCAAGAAAGTGTGGAAGGAGGCGGGCGAGTCGTCCATCATCACCCTCAAGACCGAAAAGGGGGAGATAGACTCGCTTCTCTACGAGGTGCAGGCAGACCCGGTCTCGGGAGAACCCGTCCATGCCGATTTTTACGCCGTCGACGCCAACACTGAAATCCACGCGAACGTACCGCTCGAGTTCACGGGCGTCTCGCCTGCGGTGAAGGACCTCGGAGCGACCCTCGTCAAGGTGCTCCACGAGATGGAAGTGAAGAGCCTTCCGCGCGACCTCCCCCCCAAAATCGTGGTGGACATCTCCTCGCTCGTCGACCTCGAGAGCCGCATCACCGTGGCCGACCTTAAAATCCCGAAGGGCGTCACCACCACCCTCCACCAGGCCGATATCGTCGCGTCGCTCGCCGCCGAGCGCGAAGAAGAGCCGGAGCCGGTGCCCGAGGCCATCGACCTCTCCGCCATCGAGGTGGAGAAGAAAGGCAAGGCCGAAGAGGAAGGAGAAGCCCCCGCCGAAGGGGCCGCTCCTCCTCCGGAGAAGGAAAAAAAAGAAGAGAAGAAGTAAAAACACCGCGCAGGCGGTGTTTTTCATTTTGTCCTTACGCCACAACGGTTTTTTGGAGCGTGGTAAAATAAGATTGTGAAGAATGCAGGCTTTATTCTGCCTTTTTTGATTGCCTTGGCTCTTGTCGTTTCCCTTGCTTCGGGCGGGGAGGCGCTCTTTGCACAAACCCCGGAACAGGTGGCCCAGCATGAGGCGAATCTACAGGCGGAATACGACGCCCTCCAGAAGGAGATCGACCACTGGCAGGGCGTTCTCGACGACACGCGGGCGAAAGCGAAGAACCTCCAGGGCGACATCACGGGGCTTACCGCCCAGATCAAGGAGGCGGAAGCGCAGATACGGCAGAAGAACCTCCTTATCACGAAGCTCGGCGCCCAAATAAAAGAGAAGACCCAGAAAATAAGGACGCTCGAGGGGAAGCTCTCCGCGGGCAAGCAGTCGCTCGCCCAGCTTCTCCGCCGGACCAACGAGATCGATGCTCTTTCGATAGTGGAGCTCGTGCTCGACAACAGGAGCATTTCCGACCTTTTCCAGGACGTCGATTCGTTCGCCTCCATCGGGAAGGAGCTACAAGAACACTTCAACATCGTCCGGGAAACCAAGGCGAGCACCGAGCTCGAGCGCAAAGCGCTCGACGAGAAGAAAAACAGCGAGACGGACGCGAAGTACGTCGTCGAAACGAAGAAAAAGACCATCGCCGAGACGGAGGCGGAGAAGAAGCGGCTGCTCTCCGTCACCAAACAGGAAGAGGCGGGCTATCAGGCGGTGCTTAGCGAGCGGCAGAAGCGCGCCGCCCAGCTCCGCGCCGCCCTCTTCGACCTCCGCGACACGGAGGGGGTGCCGTTCGGGCAAGCGCTCGAGTATGCGAATGCCGCCGCGGCGAAGACGGGCGTGCGCGCGGCGCTCATCCTCGCCATCCTTACGCAGGAATCAGACCTCGGGCGCAATCAGGGCTCGTGCATCCTTTCGTCGCTCGACACCGGCGACGGGGTGGGAAAAAACACGGGGACTTTTTTCGAGCGGGTGATGAAGGCGCCGCGCGATACGGAGCCGTTCACTGCGATCACGGCGCGGCTCGGACGTGACTGGAAGCTCACCCCCGTCTCGTGCCCGCCGGGCACTGTTTACACCTCCTCGCGCGGCTTCGGCGGAGGGATGGGGCCGTCGCAGTTCATTCCTTCCACCTGGGAGCTTTTCAAGGCGCGCATCGGGGGCATGGTGGGGCTTCCGGCCGACAGCGCGGACCCCTGGAATCCGGCCCATTCGTTCGTGGCGACGGCGATCTACCTCTCGGACCTTGGAGCGCGCACGGGGAGCTACACTTCGGAGCGGAACGCCGCCTGCCGGTACTATTCGGGAAGGGCATGCGATGCGAGAAGGCCCATAAACTACGTGTACGGGAACAGCGTGATGAAAAAGGCGGAGGAGATACAGGCGAACATCGACTTTCTTAAAAGCGTCTGAAGAAGCATAGCGTATGCAGTATTCAGTATGTAGTATTTAGTATGTAGTATGGGGAAAATCACTTCTTTTACCGATTTGATCGCGTGGCAAGAGGCTAATCGTTTTGCCGTTTTTATCTACTCGCTTTCGAAAGGTTTTCCCAAAGAAGAGAAATTCAGTCTTACTGATCAATTGCGCCGCGCTGCCGTATCAGTAAGCTCCAATATCGCAGAAGGTTTCGCCAGAAATTCCAGGAAAGACAAGCTGCAGTTCTATACTATCGCAAAAGGTTCGCTTTTCGAGGTGCATAGCCAGTCATTATT
>JAUYLU010000022.1 GCA_030699625.1 bacterium | reverse complement strand
CGCTCTCGAAGCTGAAGAGGAAAAAGGGGACCTTGAAGGTCATCGCCCGTCGCAAGGAGATCGAGCGCCTCCGGAAGCTCGGCAAGCTCCCGCCGATGAAGCGCGGACGCCGCCGCTAAGATGCAGATACGGACGTTTCCGAACCTCACCGTCATACGGAAGACCAAAGGCAAGCTCCCCCGCTTGCCTTTTTCCAAACTAAAGAACGCCGTCCTCGGCAAAAGCTATGAGCTCTCCATCGTCTTCGCCTCGCCCGCCGAAACGAGGCGCTTGAACCGCGCATACCGTAACAAGGACAAGGCCGCGAACATCCTCTCGTTCCCCCTCTCGAAAAAAAGCGGCGAGCTCTATCTTTGCGAGCGCGAGATACGGAAATCGGAAAAGGAGTTCGGTCTCGCGGGAACGAAGCTCCTCGTCTATTTCATAATCCACGGAATGCTCCATTTGGAAGGCGCGTCGCATGGGAGTAAAATGAGAAAAAGCGAAGCGCGCCTGCATCGCCGCTTCGGTTTATGACCGCCTGACCCGTCCTCTCGGAAGTTCACGGCAGCAATAGAGCGGCAAGGCCGACGGTTCCCGCGGATATGCATGATTGTGACCAACATAATTTCCCTAAACTTCCAATAGGATGAACAGAAGCATCACCGTCGGCATCGATATCGGCACCCAGTCCACCCGCGTCCTCGTTGGCGAATACACAAAAGGTGAGACGATGCCTTCCATCATCGGCATGGGGGTCGCCGAATCGAGGGGGATGCGCCGCGGCTACGTCTCGAACAAGCACGAGGCAGGGAAAGCCATCGTGAAGGCGCTCGAGGAGGCCGAGCGCACCTCCAAAATAAAGATACGCCGCGCCTTCGTGTCCGTCGGCGGGCTCTCGCTCGATTCGGTGATCACCTCGGGCATGGCCGTCGTCTCGAAGGCGGACGGCGAGGTCACCGAGCTCGATGTCAAAAAGGCCGTCGAGGAGAGCGAGGAGGCCCTCGGCTCCCTTCCGAACCGCCACATCCTCCACACCATCCCCATGAAGTGGAAGCTCGACGGCAAGGAGATCTGGGGACGGCCGGTCGGCATGAAGGGCCTCAAGCTCGAGGTCAAAACCCTCTTCATCACCTGCCTCGAACAGCACTTAAACGACCTCGCCGAGGTCATCGAGGAGGCGGGGGTCGAGGTCATCGACGTGGTGGCCGCCCCCGTCGCCGCCTCGCTCGTCTCCCTCACCAAGCGCCAGAAGACGGCGGGCTGCGTCCTCGTCAACATCGGGGCCGAGACGGTCTCCATGGTCGTCTTCGAGAACGACACGCCGACCTTCCTCCACGTCTTTCCCATCGGCGGCACCGACATCACCAACGACATCGCCCTCGGCCTCAAGATTCCCATCGAGGAAGCGGAGGAGATCAAGCTCGGGAACCGCGACTCGCAGAACTATCCGCGCAAGAAGCTCGATGAGATCATCGAGGCGCGGCTCATCGATATCTTCGAGCTCGTCGAAAATTATCTGAAGAAGATCGGGCGCTCCGGCCTTCTTCCCGCCGGCATCGTCCTCACCGGCGGCTCGACCCAGCTCGCCATCGTCGAGGAGCTCGCCCGCGACACCCTCGACCTCCCCTCGAAAGTGACCACGCCCGACCTCATGCAGAACTCGAAGGGGAAGATCCGAAACGCCGCCTGGGCGGTCTGCTACGGCCTCCTCCTCCTCTCGAACCGGCTTTCGCAGGAAGAGGACGGGCTCGTAGTCGGGTTCTTCAAGAAAGCAAAAAACGCTTTGCACGCCTCGTTAAAAGAGCTTCTTCCCTAGCCGAAACAAGGGAAAATCGGAGGAACGAGGGGCGCGCATTGCCTCCTTTTTTGTTTCTGCTATGCTACAGACAACTTAAAAAATCATGCCCAAATTAAACCCGGAAGTGGAGGCGTTCGCGAGGATAAAAGTGGTCGGCATCGGCGGCGCAGGCGGGAACGCCCTGAACCACATGGTGAACTCGAAAGTGCGCGGCATCGAGTTCCTCGCCATGAACACCGACACGCAAGACCTCCACAGCTCGCTCGGCTCGAAGAAAATCCACCTCGGCAAAAACCTGACGAAAGGGCTCGGGGCGGGCATGGACCCCGACATCGGCAAGCGCTCGGCCGAAGAGGCGCGCGGCGAGATCGAGGACGCGCTCAAAGGCGCGGACATGGCGTTCATCACCGCGGGCATGGGCGGCGGCACGGGCACGGGCGCCGCGCCCACCATCGCCCGCATCGCCAAGGAACAGGGCATCCTCACCGTCGGCGTCGTCACCAAGCCCTTCTTCTTCGAGGGCTCCCAGCGCATGAAGATCGCGGAGCGCGGCCTCGAGGAGCTCGAAAAGGAGGTTGACGCCCTCATCGTCATCCCGAACGACCGCCTCCTCTCGGTCATCGAGAAAGGCACTACCTTGAAGAGCGCCTTCGCCGCCTGCGACGAGGTGCTCCGCCAGGCCGTCGAGGGCATCTCCGAGCTCATCACCGTCCCCGGCATCATCAACGTCGACTTCGCCGACATCAAGGCGGTCATTTCGGACACCGGCCCCGCCCTTATCGGCATCGGCCGGGCCACGGGCGACAGCCGCGCCACCGAGGCGGCCGTGGCGGCCATCAATTCGCCGCTCCTCGACATTTCCATCCAGGGCGCCAAGGGCCTCCTCTTCGTCATCGCGGGCGACGAGAACATGAGCATGCACGAGGTGCAGGACGCCGCGAAAGTGGTCACCGAATCCGTGGACAAGGACGCCAAGGTCATCTTCGGCGCCATCCGCGACGAGCGGCTCAAGAAGGGCGAGATCAAGCTCACCGTGGTCGCCTCCGGCTTCCCGGCGAACTCGCCGCGCAAATCCCTCTTCCAGCTCGGCGGCACGCCCGCCCGCGAAGAGCGCCGGGAGGAGAAAAAAGAGGTCCACGCGCCGCCGTCGGAAGCGGTCAAGAAGCCGGCCGAAAAGAAGGAGCGCGAGCTCGTTCTCGACGACGTCGGCGAGAGCGAGGAGTGGAACGCCATCCCCGCCTTCCTGCGCAGGGGAAAGAAGTAATTTTAGTAATTAAGTAATATTGGATAATTAGCAAAAAGTCGCCCGGAGGCGACTTTTTGTTGTGTATAATAGTCTCTATGCTCTACGACCTCATCATCATCGGCGGCGGACCGGCCGGAACCGCCGCGGGCGTCTACGCCTCGAGGAAGAAACTGCAGACGCTCCTCATCGCGGGCGAGTTCGGCGGGCAGTCCGCCGTCTCTCCCGATATCCAGAACTGGATAGGCACGCCTTCGATATCGGGTGCGGCGCTTGCCGAGAGCTTCAAAAAGCACCTCGGCGTCTACGCGGGCGGCGCGCTCACGCTCAAAGAGGGAGAGAAAGTCGCCGCCATCAAAAAAGAGAATGACGGCTTCTCGGTGGCGACCGAGCACGGCAGCTACCAGGGCAAGACGGTGCTCGTGGCCTCGGGCTCCGGCCGCCGCAAGCTCGACGTGCCGGGCGCCGAGCGCCTCGAGCACAAGGGCATCACCTACTGCGCCTCCTGCGACGGCCCGCTCTTCGAAGGGCAGGATGTCGCCGTCATCGGCGGCGGGAACGCCGCCTTCGAGACGGCCGCCCAGCTGTTGGCTTATGTTAAAAGCGTGACGCTCATGAATCACAGCAAAGGATTCAAGGCCGACCCCGTGACCATCGAAAAAGTGCTCGCCCACCCCAACATGAAAGCCATGGACGACACCGAGGTCGTGGAAGTGAAAGGAGACAAGTTCGTCGAGGGCCTCACCTATAGAAACAAAACGACGGGACAGGCGGGCGAGCTCAAAGTGACCGGCATTTTCGTGGAAATCGGCCAGACGCCGAACACCTCGTTCACCAACGGCGTTCTCGAGCTCGACCGGTACGGCCGCATCAAGATCGACCCGCGCACGCAAATGTCGTCCGTGGAGGGCGTCTGGGCGGCAGGCGACGCCTCCGACGTCCTCTATCATCAGAACAATATCGCCGCGGGCGATGCCGTCCGCGCCGTCGAGAACATCTACCTTCATCTCCGCACCTAGCGGGAGCCGATTTGGGGTGATTTGACTAAATACGATTGTTATCGTATTATTTCACCTATTCTGTCCTTTCACACTAAGGGGAACCATGCATAAGATCATCGGCTTTTTGGGAATATTGCGGAAAAATTACGAACCGTTCATTGGAAGCGCGGGAGTGCTTTTCGCGCTTCTCATGGTCGGCCAGGTTTTCGCTCTCTCGCTCCCCTATTTCGAGGGCAAGATCATCGACAATCTGGCGGAACGGGCGCCGTTCGGCGACTCCCTTTTCTTGGGATTCGCCATTCTCGCCGTATATTGGAGCGCCAACCTGCTCCATTATGTACGGGAGCGCTTCGAAATCGCGCGGCTCGATTTTGACCTGACGAAGTACGTCAACACGGTCACGCTCGAGAAGCTTTTCCGCTTTTCGTTCGGACAGCATATCAACGAAAATTCAGGGCTGCGCCTTTCCGTGCTGAACCGCGGCACGAACGCGCTCAATCAGTTCATGAGCCTCTTCGTCTACTCGCTTTTGCCGTTCGTTCTGCAGATCCTGCTCGCCACCGTAGCGCTCTTCTTCGTCAATCCGATATTGGGCGTGATCGTGCTTGTCACGAGCTCGGTGTTCGCTTCATTGCTTTTTCGCTACAACATGAAGTTCTATCCGAGCCTCGTGGAAAACCGCGACCGATGGAATAAGCAGTCAAAGCATTACACGGAGATGCTCCGCAACGTGAAGCTCGTAAAGCTGGCGGCGAAGGAAGAAGCGATCGTGCGCGAATACCGGGAATACTACGAGACCGTTTCCGAACCGGCCAAGAAAATGTGGGGCGAGTACATGCGGGCGTATTTCACCCGCAGCACGCTCGTCCCCTTCGGGCGCTTCGCCGCGCTCATGACGGGAGTCTACCTCGTCACTGTGGGTGTCGAGTCGCCGGGCACCATCGTCATGTTCATCGGCTGGATGGCGATTGTTTTCAGCAATCTCGGGAATTTGGGATGGGTCCAGCGGCAAATGCTCTCGCACATCGGAGACATCAATAAGTACAATGATATGCTCGAGCGCGAGCCGGCCGTCAAAGAAGCCGAGCATCCGACCGTCCTTCCAAAGATTGGAGGCCGCGTGGAGTTCAGAAACGTCTCCTTCAGCTATCCGCGCCTCGCTTCTCTCGATGACGAAAAAAACGGCGATGAAAACGGCCCCAAAAACGAGGAAGAGGTCAGCAAGGAGATACTTCGGAACGTATCGTTCGCGATCGAGCCGGGAGAGACGGTGGCTATCGTCGGACGCTCCGGCGCCGGCAAGACCACCGTCATCAACCTTCTTCTCCGCGGCTACGATCCTGACGAAGGCGCGATACTGGTGGACGGGACCGACCTTCGGAACATCGAGCAGAAAAGCTACCTCCGTGCCATCGGCTACGTGCCACAGTTCGTGGAACTCTTCGACAACAGCCTCCGATACAACCTGACGTTCAGTATGGGAGAGCCGGAGCGCGCCACCGAAAAAATGCTCGAGGATATCGCCGCAAAAGCGCGAATCGACCAGTTTTACGGTCGGTTGGGAGAGAAAAAGTTCGAAACGCTCATTGGCGAAAACGGCATCAAGCTCTCGGGCGGCGAACGCCAGCGCGTCGGCATCGCCCGGGCGCTCCTGCAGCAACCGGAGATCCTCATCTTCGACGAGGCCACCTCGAACCTCGACGCCGAGAATGAGGCGCTCATCCACGAGGCCATGCGCGAAGCGCTCAAGGGTCGGACGGGCATCATCATCGCCCATCGCCTCTCGACCATTCGCGACGCCGATAAGATCATCGTCATGGATGACGGCGCGGTAGTTGGCATCGGCACGCACGAAGCCCTCATGGAAACGTGCGAATCGTACCGGAAACTGATAGAGCGCCAAGTGGTCGCTCTTTGAAAAACCCGCCGAAAGGCGGGTTTCTTGTTTAAAAAGCCGGACGTTGGTCCGGCTTTTTTGCATCGCTTCACTGCGGCGGCAGCTCGAATGGCCTCTCGGGCTCCTTCGGCAAAAGCTCCCTGAATTCCGCGACGTGCTGGCCGAGCCATTGTCCGCCGAAGCTCGAGCAAAATTCCCCGATTCCGAGTTCGGGAAGCCCTTGCGCTACCGCCCACTGTTTCATCTTTGTCTCGAAGGCGTAGAAAGGCGGTATCTTCCCCGGAAGGAGCGAGAACGCATGCGCTATCGCCACTGCGGCATTGAGCATCCGCTCGCCTTCCGTTTCCTTGACGCTGAGGAGGATTTTGAGCGAATCTTTCTCCTTGTCCGCGTACAGCAGAAAATGCGGCGGCGGGGCGAATTCGCTCAAGCCAATGCGGCAGATGCGCAGATGCCGGAGCTGCTCGACGACGCTTCCGCGCGGAAGGCTGTCGAGACAGCGGGTTGCGAGCGTGTGGGGGTCCACGGGACCTCTCCTTTCGAAAAGAATGTCTGGAGCGAGTCTACTCCTCCGGGGATTTCCGGGCAAGCCCGCCTAAATTTCAATTTTTTGGAAAAAATTATTTTGCTTTTCAAGGCATTGTTTTTTATTTTTCTTTTTTCATAAAATTTTGGCGGGCAAGGGCGGCGATGGTTTCGAATTCCTCCCTCGTGAGCGGCGTGACCGAGAGACGGCTCCCGGGCCGAAGCGTCAGCATATTCATGAGCTTCTTCGTCTTTCTCATCTCCGTTATCGGAACGGTGCGCTTGAACTTCGAAACGAAGGCGACATCGACGAGGAACCAAAGCGGCTTTTTCGCGGTCGCCCGCTTGTCGAAATATTTGCTCGATTTATCAAATTGCGTCTTGTCGGGATAGGCTTCCTTCGCCACCACGCCTATCCCTGCGGCGCCGCTAGGCTCGCCGTCCGAGTGATAGAAGATGACGCCATCTCCTTTCTTCATCTCCCGCATGAAATTCCGCGCCTCCCAGTTGCGCACGCCCGTCCACGGCTCCACCCGGTCGCGCTCTAAATCGTCTATCGTATAGTCCCCCGCGTCCGATTTCATGAGCCAGTAGTGCATGACTTTTGTAGTATAGCTTGACCCCGCGCCAAAGGAAGCGTAGTTTTAGAGCAGCCAATTTCGGGAGTTCTTCAATATGACAAAATTATCAATGGAAGCACGGCTCGCTCTCATCCGGGAAGCACTTGCTGGTACCTCCAAACAAGACGCCAATCGCCTGATTCGCACGGCGAGAAAAGACGTCGAGCCAGTACCCGCCCCGGCAACGGACCCAGCTGCTCACCTCAAGTGGCAGATCGAGGAAGCAATTAAGCGGGATATCCATCGGCTGTACGGCAAAACGGAAGAAGAATTTTCGAACTTTCTCGCCCCGCTCGTAATGAAAGCAAGGGATTTGCCGACGGTGAAAGCGCCCGCCCTTCCCTCCTTGCTCGTTTTTCCGACGGCTTCATTGCACGGAAGAACGGCGGAGCAACGTCGGCGCCTGCTCTTCCAGACGCTTCGGTTCAGGGGCAAGCGCTTCGAAATCAAATGGAGCCTCAAGGCGCTCGACAAGGATCGTTTTGAAGTGCCCCATCGGCCGTACCTGGCGGTAAACGTGGAAATCGGCGCCGAGCTCGCGAGCATCCTTGCGGAAGAAGGTGCGGGAAACAGCGAAGAGTTCTTCGACCCGGCCGTCTTGCAGCTTGCCTCGGTACGCCGCGATCCGCTGACGCTCGACGAGGGGCTTATCCTCTCTTCGGTTTTCGAGGGAGAGGTCAGGCATCTGACAGGACTGCGCCTCCCGGGCACGCTGCATAGCGAAGATAACAACTGCCCTTTGCTGGACTACGGCGATGAAGGCGAGGGTCCCTACGTCGACGACATGCAGGCCTCCGACATTGGCGATTCCGCAAGCGATTGGTACAAAATTCCTTACGCCGTTCCATCCTGCGCCGAACGCATCGGCTTTTGAGAAAGAGCGCCCCCCGGCGCTCTTCTATTTTTACTCCAATCCATTCAATCCGCTACGTCACAATAAAACATGCTATAGCATGTTTTATTG
>JAUYLU010000013.1 GCA_030699625.1 bacterium | reverse complement strand
CGGCGAAAACAATGTTTTCGCCGCTCCCGAACGATGGCAAACCATTGTACTCGTTATATTTTGGTCCTGTAGTAGATTTTGCCGTGAGCTACGCCTTGCGCCCAAGCGCAACGGCAAAATTCACTACGGGGTTGGCGCGCTCTTGCACTATTATTTTTTAGCACCTAAGCACCCCTATGGCAGAAGAATTCAAGCGAGATAAGCCCCACATGAACGTTGGCACCATCGGTCACGTTGACCATGGCAAGACGACCCTCACGGCCGCCATCCTTCACGTCCTCGACATGAACAAGGACAAGGGATACGGCGCGCGCGTCGAAGGCATCGATAACATCGACAATGCGCCGGAAGAGAAGGCGCGCGGCATCACCATCGCCCTCCACCATTCGGAGTACTGGACGCCGAACCGCCACTACGCGCACGTCGACGCTCCCGGACACGCCGATTACATCAAGAACATGATCACCGGCGCCGCCCAAATGGACGCCGCCATTATCGTGGTCGCGGCCACCGACGGCGTCATGCCCCAGACGAGGGAGCACGTGCTTCTCGCCCGCCAGGTTGGCGTGCCGAAGCTCGTCGTCTTTCTCAACAAGTGCGACATGGTGCCCGATAAGGACCTCATCGACCTCGTGGAGGAAGAGATCCGAGAGCTTCTCACGAAGCATGAATTCGACGGCGCGGGCACTCCTGTCATCCGCGGCTCCGGTCTGAAGGCCCTCGAAGCGAAGGATATGAGCGACGAGTGGGCCCAAAAAGTACTCGAGCTCGCGAATACCCTCGATTCATATATTCCCCAGCCGGAACGCGACGTTTCGAAGCCCTTCCTCATGCCGGTCGAGGACGTTTTCTCCATCGAAGGCCGCGGCACGGTAGTCACCGGCCGCATCGAGCGCGGCACCGTCAAAGTCGGCGAGGAAGTCGAGATCGTCGGCATCAAGCCGACCTCGAAGACGACTGTCACCGGCATCGAGATGTTCAACAAGCAGCTCCAGGAAGGCATGGCGGGCGATAACGCCGGCGTCCTCCTCCGCGGCACCAAGAAGGAAGACATCACCCGCGGCCAGGTCATCGCGAAGCCCGGGAGCGTGACGCCGCACACCGACTTCGAAGCGGAGGTCTACGTCCTCAAGAAGGAGGAAGGCGGCCGCCACACGCCGTTCTTCAACGGCTACAAACCGCAGTTCTACATGCGTACCACCGACGTCACCGGCGAGGTGACCCTGAACCAGGGCGTCGAGATGGTCATGCCGGGCGACAAGGTCAACTTCAATGTGAAGCTCGTGGCGCCGGTCGCCATGGAGCAAAAGCTGCGCTTCGCCATCCGCGAACTCGGAAAGACCGTGGGCGCGGGCGTCATCACCAAAATTACTGCGTAATTTTCGAACTGGTGACAAATGACTTTTAACTGATGGCGAATTCCGTTATAAGTTGAAAGTTATAAGTCATAAGTCAGTTTTAATGGCCACCAAAGCGCCAGCTAAAGAGAAAAAACCGGCCGCTCCCAAAAAAGCGGCTGGGAAAGCCCCCAAGATAATAGAGGATGGCATCCAGAAGCTCCGCATCCGCGTGCGGGCCTACGAGAACAAGGTGCTCGACCTCTCGGTGAAGCAGATCATCGACACCGCCCTTCGCTACGACGCGAAGATCGAGGGTCCCATCCCGCTCCCGACCGAGATAAAGAAGTACACGGTGAACCGCGCCGCCTTCATCTACAAGAACGCGCGCGAGCAGTTCGAGATGCGCATCCACAAGCGCTTGATCGACATCGTGAACCCGTCGGCCAAGGTCATCGAGGCGCTCACCAACCTCTCGCTCCCAAGCGGCGTCGACATCGACGTAAAAATGCTTTAGAAAATAACGAAGCAAACAAAAAATCTCCCAGTTGGGAGGTTTTTTGTTTCTGATTATATTTTCTTAAGTCCCGCACCAATTTCACCGCAAAGTTTTTATCCACCGTAAAGAGAGGTCAAGTCATCCTGCTTGAAGTAAAAATGAAAGTGAAATTCTCTCAAATTTGGTGCGGGGATGTAAAACAAAATAAAAATCGAGGCGGGGATAAATCCCGTTCGGTGAATTCCTTATTCTAATGTTCTTGAGAACATTAGAATAAGGAATTCTGGATCGTAAATTAGCCATGCCGTTTCTATGAGCGGGTGATGTAAGCAAGCAATAGAGGAAGTTAGGAAGTTAATTCCGCAAAAAAACCGCCGCACGGCGGTTTTTTTGTTTGCCCGGTAGTAGAATTTTGCGAAGCAATTTTATTGCCGCGCCACGGCGCATCGCGAAATTTCACTACCGGGTTTGCAAATTTTTATGCCCCGTGTACCCCGTACTGTGTGCCGATTACCGCATATGTACCGGCCGGTACACATGCGGTAATAAACGGGGAACGTCCACAAGACTTTTTTGTTTGACTTTTGTTCTACTGGGAGATATCGTAAGCGAAGTTCAGCACACAAGGAGGAAGTATGCCATCACTCACTCGGGAAGAATGTAAAAAGCTGCTTGGTCCGGCCGGTCAGTGCGGTAAATGCGGGAAGGTGCTCTATAAGAATTACTGCGGAAGCTGCGACGAGCTCTTCTACGTCTGCGACTGTCCCGTGGGAATCGGCTCTCCCGACAGTCACCATGGCCACCGTATCTACCGTCAGGATATGGAATTCACGCGCGAGCAGGTTGCCGCACTTTGCGGGGGAAGGTTTCCCGAAACGAACGGCTTCGATTGGTCGAGGGTCGGGCACTTTCGCCTCGAAGACGGAGTGCTCCAGCCATATGCCTTCGACCAGATTCTTCCTGGGCCGGGCCTCAAGACAACAGTAAAAGAAACTGGACTCAGCGATGAAGAGTGGAACAAGGCGGAACAGGTGCTCGACATGGCACGCAGGCTGGAAGCGCTTCACCCGTATTTCCCGGAAGAGACAAATGGCGACTTGGATCGGCGGGGGCCGCAGCAAGGAAAGAAGCCAGAAGAAACCGAGCAATTTCGGAAGGATTTCTTCCAACTCTTCCGGGTCGAGGGGTATCCGCCCAATGGCAAGTGGTTTCGGTTTGATCGCCCCTACAAGCTCTTCGTCCGAGGCGGTACGTTCACCAACGCATCGCTTCTCGCTGAATTCGGCCGGCGCTGTCGTTCTCTCGGGATTGAGATAACGGTCTACGTCGAGTTCAGGTAATCGTGCAAAACACATCTTGGCGCGCTTCGGCGCGCCGTTTTATTTGCAAATTTTTCGACCTCATGTACCCCAGTAGCAGAGCGAAGCTCGCTACGGGGCAGGTACTCCTTGCTTTTTAATAGGTCTTCTGTATACTGCGGAAGTTATCTAAGTCCTCTAACGGGGGACCAATGGACCACTCCGCACAGGGAAGGCCATTGCGGATTTTTTAGTGAAAAATAACGAGTGGAACGAGTATATTTTTCCTAACCCTGTTAAATAGACCTTCGGTCTAATTTCGCGGAGCGAAATTATTTAACAGGGTGAAGATTTTATACTCGCTCGCGCTCGTTAAAATCAACCATGAAATTCTTCATCGGCACCAAGCTCCATATGACGCAATTCTTCGCCGAAGACGGGCGGGCATTTGCCGGCACCGTCCTTAAGGCGGCGCCCGTGACCGTGACCGCGGTCAAGGACGGCGGCAAAGACGGCTACGCGGCGGTGCAAGTGGGCTACGGCACCCAGAAGAAGGAGCGCCTCTCGAAGGCGGTTCAGGGCCAGCTCAAAGAGCTTGCGCCCGTGCGCGGCATGAAAGAATTCCGCCTCCCGTCCGACGAGGTAAAGGGCTTCTCGCGCGGCAGTGCCATCGACATTTCCATCTTCAAGCCGGGCGACGTCGTCGAGGTAGCCGCCATCTCTAAAGGCAAGGGCTTCCAAGGCGTGGTGAAGCGCCACGGCTTTGCCGGCGGCAGGCGCTCTCACGGTAACAAGCACGCCGAACGCGAAGCGGGCTCCATCGGCGCCACCTGGCCCCAGCGCGTCATCAAGAACAAGCGCATGCCCGGGCGCATGGGCGGCGACCGCATCACGGTCAAGAACCTGAAAGTGCTCCAGGTGGACCCGGAGGCGAAGCTTCTCCTCATTTCGGGCGCTATTCCGGGCCGGCGCGGCACCGTAGTAGAAGTAAGAAGTATGAAGTAAGTATTAAGCTTAATTCTTTATTCTTAATACTTAATTCTTGAATCACATGGAAGCGAAAATTTACAATCAAAAAGGAAAAGAAGCGGGCACCATCGCGCTCCCGGAACGCGTTTTCGGGCTTCCGTGGAACGCCGACCTCGTGCACCAGGTGATAGTGTCCATGCAGTCGAACGCGCGGACGAACACCGCGCACGCCAAAGGCCGCGGCGAAGTGCGGGGCGGCGGCAAAAAGCCGTGGCGCCAGAAAGGCACCGGCCGCGCCCGTCACGGCTCGCGTCGCTCTCCCATCTGGAAGGGCGGCGGCGTCACCCACGGGCCCTCGAACAAGCGCAATTACGATAAAAAGGTGAACAAAAAAATGAAGACGAAGGCGCTCGTCACCCTCCTTTCGGAAAAATTGAGGAAGGGGGAGCTTCTCTTTGTGGACGCGCTTGATTTCAAAGTGCCGAAGACCAAGGAAGCGTCGAGCGCGCTCGTGGCGCTTTCCAAGGTGGACGGTTTCGCTACCCTGAACACGAAAAAGCACAATAATATCTTTCTCGCCGTGCCGAAGCGCGAGGCAGCTATCGCCAAAAGCTTCGCAAACCTTCCGAATGCCGAAGTGGGGGAGGTGCGGAACCTGAACCCCTTGGACCTCGCCACGCACCGCTACGTGGTCATCGTCGAGCCGAAGGAGAGCATCGCCTTCGTCGAGGGCAAGCTCGGCGAAAAGAAAATGGCGAAAGCAGCCGGGAAAAAGGCAAGGGCGAAGAAGGAAAAAACGGAATAATCATGGCACGCACAAAGGAACAACAGAAGAAAAATGCCGCACCGGCTCCCTCGCCCGCACAGCTCGGCGCGCGTTCGGGCGCGCTTCACGGCGTGCTTATCCGCCCGCGCATCACCGAAAAGGCCACCGTCCTCGGCGAGCAGAACGTCTACACGTTCGACGTGGCGCCCTCTTCGAACAAGATGCTTGTGGCAAAGGCGATTACGGCGCTCTATAAAGTGAAGCCGATGAAGGTGCGCGTGGTCGCTGTGCCAAGAAAGAAAATATTCGTGCGCGGCACATGGGGCACGCGCGGCGGCGGCAAAAAAGCCCTTGTCTATTTGAAAAAAGGTGAGAAGATAGAGTTTGTTTAAAACAGTTAACAAATGACAAATAACAATTAACAAAGAAATCCCGTCATAAGTTAATTGTAAAAAGTTATGAAGTCTTATAAACCTACAACTCCGTCGCGCCGGCATATGTCCACCGTTTCTTACCGTGGCGTGCTTACCCATGGGGAACCGCACAAGGCACTTACCAAAGGGAGGAAGCGCGGCGTCGGGCGAAACGCCGACGGACGCATCACCATGCGCCACAAGGGCGGCGGCCACAAGCGCGTTTCCCGCGACGTCGATTTCGCCTACGACAAAATCGGCATTCCGGCGAGGGTCGAGACCATCGAGTACGACCCGTACCGCTCGGGCTTCATCGGCCTCGTGTGCTACCGCGACGGCGAGCGCCGCTACATGCTCCTCCCGAAGAAAGTGCGCCCCGGCGACACGCTTCTCACGTCCGAAAACGCTCCGCTCACTCCCGGGAACCGCCTCCCGCTCCATAAAATCCCCGTGGGCACGTTCGTGTACAACGTAGAAATCCTGCCGAAGAGCGGCGCGAAGCTCGTGCGGAGCGCCGGCGTTTTCGCCGAGGTGATCGCGCAGGCAGACGGCTACGCCTCTCTCCGCCTTCCCTCGACCGAGGTGCGGAAAATTCCCGACCGCGCTTTCGCCTCGATCGGCGAAGTTTCGAATGAAGAATACAAGCTCCGGAACATCGGCAAGGCCGGCCGCTCGCGCTGGCTCGGCATCCGCCCGACTGTGCGCGGCACCGCCATGAATCCCGTCGACCATCCGCACGGCGGAGGCGAAGGGAGGCAAGGCCGCGGTTTGCGCCGCGCCAAGTCGCTCTGGGGCAAGCCCACCGGCAAAGGCCAGAAGACGCGCACTCCGAAAAAATATTCCAATCCTTTTATTGTTTCTAGGCGGAGAGTTGGTAAAAAAAGAAAAGAAACGAGCCAATAAACTACGATATATCGTAGTTTACTGGCGAAGTTCTGTAGCTAACGCCTGCCTGCTGCTGGCAGGCAGGGCAAGAAACGAAAGGAGAATGTACGGTTAAAAGCCGCCCTCGGGGCGTTTTTGACTTTATGAAAAGAGACTGGTAGCCTCTTTTCAGGTGAACACGCAAAGAAAGGATGCCCATGGATGCAGATTTCGAGTGTTTCGACGATGCTTCACTTCGTCTTTCCGTAGAGCTGTACGATAAGCGGTTGCCGTGGAGCTATCTTTGCAGATGGCGGGGACTTCTCGAACGGGCGAACGTCCCGCTTCTCGGGCGAGCGGTTTTCCCAGGCGGCAAGAAAGTGGCCCTTCGCTGGCGGAGCGAGCATGAAGCGCCCCAGTGGTACCTGCTCGAGCCGGAAGAAGACCTCGAGGCCATCTGGCCGGACGAAGCGTCGATTCTCTTCGTCGGCAGGACTAAAGAGGCAATGCAGTGGTTTCCATCAGCGAAAGGTCAATTGCACTGGGCGGGGGAATGTCTCATCTTTCAGCTTCAGGGAATGTCCTTCAGAAATGAGGATGATCCAGTCCTTGCCATTCCTCTCCTCGTCATTCCGGCGGAAGGGGGTCGGCTTCACCGGCCGAAGACCTACGTGCATCCGCACCTCTTGGGGAAGGAAATCAAAGAGCCGCCGTTAGAAGAGCTGAAACGTCTCAAAGACCCCCGATGGGAATTGTTTTCCCAGATTCACTGGAGAGAGTCCATTGAACGGGCGGTGGTGTAACCGCTGAACCAATGGATAAAGTAAGGCCGCTTCGGAAATCCGGGCGGCTTTTGTTTTAGATAGAATCTAGTATGGTGTTCTATGGAAAGGAGTATCCAATGGCACATGCGGACAGACCTCCGGTCGCTTTTTACGGAACGTATGTCTTTGACGAGAGCCGGTCGATACAGCTTGAAAGCACAATCCCGTTCTATAAGGTACTCGACAGACTGGCAGGTATTTATATCGTTCCCCGTTCCACGATAGATCGGTTCTACGGGAAGCCGGTAGCAGGAGCCATCATCGGCAACCCCTTGGGTAAAAGGGTAATATATGTGGCCGACGATCTTTCTCATTGCGACCGCCTGATCACGATAGCCCACGAATTGATCCACTTAGTGCTGGAGATGCAAGGGGTCTCTTACAGAGACCATGTCGACGCCGAAGAATGGATAGATGGCTTGGCGATAGGTTTCTTTGAGGCAAATCCCGGCTTCCTTGACTGGTTATATAAAAGCGAGGCTAGAATAGGTAATTGAGCGCTCTTGGAGCGCTCTTTTATTTGACCAGGTAGTAGAATTTGGCATGGTTTTTCAAAACGCGCTTACAGCGCAATGCCAAATTCTACTACCTGGTTTGACAACCATTTTCGCCCCGTGTAGTATGGACGCCAAGCTCGCTGGAGCTATTTTGTTTTAACGAACGGAGAACGGAGAGTGGCGTCCACTCTAGGACTGCAAGCCTCTTCCTCGCCGAAATCCAGCGCCGAACAATCATGCGATCGCTCAAAAAAGGGCCCTATGTTGATGAACGCCTGCTCAAGAAAATTGAGGGCAAAAAGCCTGGGAGCGCGGGCGTGGTGAAGACGTGGTCGCGCCGCGCCGACATCTCGCCTGAAATGGTGGGCTTCACCTTCGGCGTGTACAACGGGAAGACCCATATCGAGGTCCTCGTGACCGAGGACATGGTGGGCCACAAGCTCGGCGAGTTCTCGCCGACGCGGAAGTTCGTCCGCCACGGCGGCAAGATGCAGAAGGAGCTCGAGATGAAGAAGAAAGAGGCCGAGATTGCCGCCGCCCAGGCCGCGAAAGGCGCCGCCGAAGGCGGCGCGGCTCCGGCAGCGAGCGCGCCCGCCGCCCCCAAGAAATAAATAAGGCACCATCATGCTAGCGAGACTCACCAACTATAGACAGTCGCCGCGCAAAGTGCGCCTCGTCGCGAACGCGGTCACGGGGAAGCCCGCCGATGAGGCGCTCGTGCTCCTTCGCATCATGGTAAAGCGCGCCGGAACGCCGCTCGAGAAGCTCTTGAAGAGCGGCATCGCGAACGCGAAACAAAAGGGCTTCGGAGCGGCTGATCTCGTGGTGAAGGAGTTCCGCGTCGACAAGGGGGTAACGCTCAAGCGCTCGATGCCGCGGGCACGCGGCTCGGCGTTCCCGATATTGAAGCGCTCAAGCAACATCACCGTCGTGCTCGCCGAACGAAAACCTAACTCCTAATTCCTCTCTCCATACTCCTAACTACCGACCATGAGCCACGTCGTCCATCCATTTTCACATAGATTGGGAATTCTCCGGGACTGGAAGTCGCGCTGGTTCGGCGCGCGCGGCAAGTATCAGGAGCTTCTCCGCGGCGACGTGCTCATCCGCGAATATCTCACGAAGCGCATGCGCGGTTTCTACGTGTCGGGCGTCGAAATCGAGCGCTCCGAGAAGAAGCTCCGCATCATTTTGAAGACATCGCGTCCCGGCATGATCATCGGCCGCTCGGGCGAGGGCTCGACAAAGCTTCGCCAGGATCTCCTCGCGTTCATGAAGCGCCACGCAATACGCATTCCCGAGGAGTTCAAGGTCGACATCCAGGAGGTGCCCTCCCCCGAAGGGAACGCCGCCATCGTGGCATTCATGGTGGCCGAAGGGCTTGAGAAGCGCCTGCCATTCCGCCGCGTTCTGAAGCAGACCGCCGACAAAATCATGGCGAACCGCGAAGTGAAGGGCGCGAAGATAGCCCTCTCTGGGCGTTTGGGCGGCGGCGACATGGCGCGCCGTGAGGAGATCAAAAAGGGCGGCATCCCGCTCCAGACCTTGCGCGCGGACATCGACTTCGCGAGAGAGAAGGCCCACCTTCCGTACGGCGACATCGGCATCAAGGTGTGGATTTACAAGGGGGAAGTGTTTGCCGAGAAGAAGCCGGAAGCGAAGCGCTCATAAAACCGCCATCCCAGTTCTGATTTTGCAATATATAACCATGTATCCTATCGTAAGAAATATTTCTACGGCAACGCGCTTCGCCCATAGAGGGGAGGCCTATTCGGCCACGCGCGTTGCGTGTACAATTGCGGCAAAATCAGAACGGGATGGCGATTTTTACAGTCGCTACGCTCGTTAAAAATCAGCCATGTTGTTTCCCAAGAAAGTGAAATACAGGAAGTGGCACACCAATCGCCGGAAGATCGACGGAGCGGTGGAAACGCGTGGCACGTCGGTGTCGTTCGGCTCGTACGGGCTGAAGACGGTGACGCCCGCGCGCATCCGCTCGAACCAGATCGAGGCGGCGCGGCGCGCTATGTCGCGCCATCTCGGGAAATCCGGGAAGCTCTGGGTGCGCGTTTTTCCGGACCGCCCGTTCACGAGGAAGGCGGCGGAAGTGCCGATGGGAAAGGGCAAGGGCGACCCGGCGGGCTACGAGGTGCAGGTGAAGCCGGGGCGCGTCCTTTTCGAAGTGGACGGCGTGACGGAGGCGGTCGCTCGCGAGGCGCTCCGCAAAGCGGGCACCAAGCTCCCGGTGAAGATAAAGATCGTCTCGCGCGAGATGCAATAGGCCATGAGCGAATTCAAGGGAAAGAAAACAGAGGATCTGGCGAAGCTCATCGAAGAAAAGAGGGAAGCGCTCCGGATGTTCCGCTTCGGCCTTTCGGGAAGCAAGGTGAAGAACCTGAAGGAAGGAATGCATCTCAAGAAGGAAATCGCCCGCTTGATGACCGAGCTTAGGAATAGAAATTAGAAATTAGGAGTTAGGAATTAGAAATGGAAAAGAAGAATACACAGCCGCATAGGAAGCGCATGAAGGGCACCGTCGTGTCCGACAAGATGGCGAAGACCGTGGTCGTTTCGGTTTCGCGCTTCATGAAGCACCCGAAGTACGGGAAATTCATGAAGATCGACAATCGCTACAAGGCGCACGTCGAGGGCGAGAAGCCCGCGCTCGGCTCCACGGTCACCATCGAGGAGACAAGGCCTCTCTCTCGCGACAAGCGGTTTAGAGTAGTTAATAAGTTAATAAGTTAAAAAAGTTTTATAAGTTTTCCCTTATTCAACTAAAGCGAAGCGTGACTTATTAAACTTAAAAACTAAACGCCATGATACAGGCAGGCACCAACGTCATCATTACCGACAATTCCGGCGCCAAAGAAGGACGCGTTTTCAAAGTGCCGAAGGGCTCGAAGCGCCGCTACGCCGAGATCGGGGACGTGGTGATACTCTCCGTGAAGCTCGCCGAGCCGCGCAAGCTCGTAAAGAAGAAGGAAGTGGTGAAAGGCCTCATCGTGCGCCAGCGGAAGCCCTTCCGTCGCAAAGACGGCTCGTACATTTCCTTCGACGATATCGCCGTCGTGCTCATCGACGACAAGGGGGAGCCGCGGGCGGGGCGCATTTTCGGGCCGATTCCCCGCGAGATCGGCGAGCTCGGCTACCAAAAAATAATCTCGCTTGCGCCCGAAGTCCTATAAAAAATTTTTAATTTTTAATTTTAAATTATAAAATTAGAAATTTAAAAATTAGTTCAACCATGCATATCAAAAAAGGAGACATCGTCATAGTGCTTTCCGGCAAGGACCGGGGAAAAAAGGGAAAAGTGCTCCGCGCCCTTCCTGACCGCGGCCGCGTGGTGGTCGAGGGAGTGAACGTGCTGAAGCGCCACAAGCGCGCTCACCGCGCGAACCAGAAAGGAGAGATTCTTTCGATCGCCATGCCGTTCCACGCCTCGAACGTGGCGCTCATCGACCCGAAGTCCGGAAAGCAGACCCGCACGGGGATGAAAATCGCCGGCGGGAAGCGCGTGCGCGTTTCGAAAAAGAGCGGCGCTGAACTCTAAATTCACCCGCCAAAATTTTTCACTGAAAATTTCATCATCACTAATGGATTGTTTGGTAAAAATGCCAAAATACGATAGAGTGCTTTAGTAAAAAAATTTAGGAGGGTATATGAAATACAAGACCGTAGCGGAAAAAGAAAAAGAGGCCTTTTCAAAAATGAAGGGAGAGTTCGGTTACACGAGCCCCATGGAAGCGCCCCGCATCATGAAAGTGGTGGTGTCTTCTGGCACCGGTACCCAGGCGAAGCGCGACAAAAAGCGCAACGACTTCATCGCCGAGCGCGTCGGAAGGATCGCGGGCCAGAAGCCTGCGCCGCGGGGCGCCAAGAAGGCCATCGCTTCCTTCAAGACGCGGGAAGGCGAGACCATCGGCTATGCGGCAACGCTCCGCGGCGCCCGTATGCACGGCTTCCTCGAGAAATTCCTCAATGTAGCCCTTCCCCGCACCAAGGACTTCAAGGGGGTGTCGAAGCGCGCGGTCGATGACATGGGGAATCTCACCATCGGCATAAAAGAGCACACCATCTTCCCCGAAACAGCAGACGAAGACCTCAAGGACGTTTTCGGCCTCGCCGTGTCCGTGGTTACCACGGCTCGGAACAAGAAGGAGGCCGAAGCGTTCTTTTCCCACCTCGGATTTCCCTTCAAAAAAGAGGAGGAGGTCAAAGGGAAGCGGTAATTGACCAGGTAGTGAATTTTGCCATGGGCTTTGCCTGCGCCCCGCGCAATGGCAAAATCTACTACTTGATTGACTTTTTCCCCATCGCATGCGACCATAGCCCTACGCTCCAGAGAGCTTTTTTGTTTAATCCGCCCGCCTTCTTTTCCGCTTTTACCTAAAAGCCGAAAAGAATCCGAGGCGCGATATTGACGGAATAAGTTTATAGTTATTAGTTTTCAGTTGTTAGTTCAGGAACAGGGAGCCCCCGTTTTTGAATTTTAACTAAAAACTAATTGCTAAAAACTAAAAATTACCCCTATGGCAAAGACATCAACCAAAGCGCGCTCGCGAAAAACGCCGAAATTCAAAAGCCGGACCGTGCGGCGCTGTTTCAAGTGCGGCAGGAAGCGCGGCTATATGCGCGACTTCGACCTCTGCCGCATCTGCTTTCGGGAGCTCGCGAACGAGGGTATGATCCCCGGCATCAAGAAATCAAGTTGGTAGTCCTGGTCCTGTTAGAAATGAACCTTTGTATAAAGGTTCACGGGAACGCGAGGTCGAAAAGCAATGAAACAGAAAATCAAAATTAATAATAGAAAGACGTTTCTCCCACAAAGAGCGAGCGTTCCCTATTTCTAACGGGATGACCGATCCCATTGCAGACTTTTTGGTGAGGCTCAAAAGCGGGAGCGACGTGCGGCGCGAATCCATTTCGCTTCCGTACTCGAATCTGAAGAACGCCATCGGCGAAGCGCTCCTTAAGACCGGCTTCGTTCGTTCGGTGGCGAAGCGACCGAAGAAAGTGGGCGCGTCGCTCGAGGTCGGCCTCCTCTACGAGGGTGGGAAACCGAAAATAAAGGGTGTTGAGCGCGTCTCGAAGCCGTCGAAGCGTGTGTACCTCGGCGTCAAGGAAATCCGCAAAGTGAAGGAAGGATACGGCGCGCTCGTGCTTTCGACGCCGAAAGGCATTCTTACCGACAAGGAAGCGCGCAGGGAAATGGTCGGCGGCGAGGCGCTCTTTAAGATCTGGTAACCATCATGTCGCGTCTCGGAAAACAAAAACTGCATATTCCCGAAAAGACCGAAGTGAAAAAGAACGGTGTCGCCGTATCGGTCAAAGGGCCGCTCGGGGAAATCTCGCGCGAGTTCAAGGATGACATCGCCATCGAGATTTCGGGGCAGGAGATCGCCCTCACGCCGGCGCGCCGCGACCAAGCGACGAAAGCGCTCTGGGGCGCCTACGCGGCGCACCTGAAGAACATGATGAAAGGAGTGCACGCGCCGTACCAGAAGAAGCTTCTCCTCGAAGGCGTCGGCTTCAAATCGGAAGTGGCGGGGAAAGACCTCGTGCTCGCGCTCGGGTTCTCGCATCCGGTAAAGATGCGTATCCCCGATGGGCTCTCCGTCAAGGCAGAAAAGAACGTCATCACCATTTCAGGCATCGACAAGGAGCTCGTGGGGTCGTTCGCCGCGGCGGTCAGGGCGAAAAAGAAGCCCGAGCCCTACAAGGGGAAAGGATTCAGGTACGAAGGCGAGGTCATTAAGCGAAAGCAGGGCAAGAAGTCCGCATAAAACCATGAAACGAACCATCGTAAGCGACAACAGAACGAGGCGGCGCGCCCGCATCCGCGCCAAAGTAAAGGGCACCGAAAAGATGCCGCGCCTTTCCGTGTTCCGCTCGAACCGCTATCTCTACGGACAGCTCATCGATGACGAGAAAGGGAAGACGCTCGCCGCGGCGTCCGACGCGAACGTGAAGGCGAAAACGAAGGTCCTCCGGGCCAAAGAAGCGGGGAAGCTTCTCGGGAAGGCGGCGCTTGCGAAGAAGATCACCAAAGCGGTTTTCGACCGCGGCGGCTTCGCCTATGCGGGGCGGGTGCGGGCGTTCGCTGAGGGCGCGCGCGAAGGCGGGCTTCAGTTTTAAATACCATGGACGAAAAAGAAGAACTTAAAAAAGAAGAAGTGCTCGCGGAAGCGGAGCTCGCGGCCGTTGAGAAGGCTCCCGAGGTGCTCGGCGACGCGGCGGCGCCTGCGGCTCCCGCCGAAGCCAAGGAGGAGCCGAAGGAAGAGCCGAAGGAAGAGCCGAAAGAGGCGCCGAAGCCCGACTTCAGGGACGCGCGGCGGCGTGGCGGGAAGCGGCCGCCCCGCATGGGCGGACGGCGCCTCTACGAGCGCGCAAAGCCAGAATTCGACCAGAAGATCATCGATATCAGGCGCGTGACGCGCGTGGTTGCGGGCGGACGGCGTTTCAGCTTCTCGGTCGCGCTCGTTGCGGGCGACCGCAAGGGGTCGGTCGGCGTCGGCATCGGGAAGGCTTCGGACACCTCGCTTGCCATCGAGAAGGCCATGAAGGACGCGAAGAAACACATGCTTACACTCCGCCTTACCAAGGATTTCTCCATCCCGCACGACGTTTCCGCAAAGTTCTCTTCGGCGAAGGTGTTCATCAAGCCGAACCATGGGCGCGGCCTCATCGCCGGAAGCTCGGTGAGGAACGTGCTTGCGCTCGGAGGCGTGCGCGACGTTTCGGCGAAGATATTCTCCGGCAGCAAGAACAAGCTCAATAACGCGCGGGCGGCCTTGAAGGCGCTTTCCGAAGTGGGCGGCCCGAGGGCGCATTCCAAATAACATGAACATCAAACGGGCACATCCAAACAGGAAAAAGATGACCGTCGGCCGGGGTGGGAAGCGCGGCAAGACCTCGGGTCGCGGCACCAAAGGCCAGAAAGCGCGCGCGGGGCATAAAATCCGTCCGGCGCTCCGCGATGTCATCAAGAAATTGCCCCGCCTCCGCGGCGTTACCATCAACAAGCGTGGTTTCCGCTATACCTCGGTCGGCGCCGCGCCCGTGGCGATCCCGCTTCCGGTGGTTGCCGCGGCGTTTGGCGCGGGCGAGACCGTCTCGCCGTCGGCGCTCTTCGAGAAGGGGCTCGTGCGCAAAGTGCGCGGCCGCATGCCGAAGGTGAAGCTCCTCGGCGGCGCCATCGACAAGAAGCTCGCGATAGAGGGATGTCTTGTGTCGGCGGGTGCCAGGGCGGAAGTGGAAAAAGCGGGAGGCACCGTCTCCTAATTTCATGGAAGGATTTTTAGCAAAGCTCAAGTTCATCGCGACCGACCCGACGCTTCGGAAGCGCGTCCTTTTCGTGCTCGGCATCCTTGTCCTCTTCCGGGTGCTCGCCGCGGTGCCCATTCCGGGCATCGACGCGCTCCGTCTCGAGCAGTTCTTTTCGAACAACCAGTTCTTCGGGCTCCTCAATATCTTTAGCGGCGGCGGCCTCTCGAACCTCTCGCTCGTCATGCTCGGCGTCGGCCCCTACATCACCGCCTCCATCATCATGCAGCTCCTCACCATCATGGTGCCGTCGCTGAAACAGCTCTACCACGAGGAGGGAGAGCTCGGCAGGCGCAAGTTCACCCAGTATTCGCGGCTCCTCTCGGTGCCGCTCGCCATCCTTCAGGGGCTTTCGCTCCTCATCCTCCTCGAGCGGCAGGGCGTCATCGATCCGCTTTCCATGTTCGACCGGGCGGTGAACCTCGCCGTCATCACCGGCGGTTCGCTCTTCCTCATGTGGCTCGGCGAGCTCATCTCCGAGTTCGGCATCGGGAACGGCGTCTCGCTCATCATCTTCGCGGGCATCGTCGCTTCCATCCCCTCGCAGGTCGGCCAGCTTCTCTTCGCCTTCGACGTTTCCCAGCTTCCGCTCTACCTCGCCTTCCTCGCCGCCGCGGCTGTCATCGTGGCGGGGGTCGTCTTCATCACCGAGTCCGAGCGGCCGCTCCCCGTCACCTACGCGAAACGGGTGCGCGGCATGAAGATGTACGGCGGCACCTCCACGTACCTCCCGCTCCGTCTCAACCAGGCGGGCGTCATCCCCATCATCTTCGCCCTCTCCATCCTTCTCTTTCCCCAGCTCATCGGCACCTTCCTCTCGGGCATGGCGAACCCAATCCTCCAGAAGATAGGGTCCTTCATGGTCTCGGTGGTCTCGAACGGATGGGTCTACGGCGCCGTCTACTTCGCCTTCGTCTTCCTTTTCACCTATTTCTACACCGCGGTCACCTTCGATCCGAACTCCATCGCCGAGAATCTCCAGAAGAACGGCGCCTTCATTCCCGGCGTGCGCCCCGGCCACTCCACGGCGGAGTACATCGCCCGCGTGCTGAACCGCATCACCCTCTTCGGCGCCCTCTTTCTCGGTTCCATCGCCGTCCTCCCGCTCCTCATGCAAGGGCTCACCGGCATCGCCGCACTCGCCATCGGCGGCACCGCGCTCCTCATCGTGGTCTCGGTGGTGCTCGACCTCGTGAAAAAGATCGAGGCGCAGATCTCGATGCGCGAATACTACTAGGGTAGTTTTCAGTTTTCAGTTTGTAGTCGGTAGTTTTTAGGGCAGTAGGAAAAAGGTACAATATAACCGATGCCCGAAGACTCAAAACTAAAAACCATAAACGCTCCGCAGACCCTTATCTTCATCGGCCGCTCCGGTTCCGGCAAAGGAACGCAAGCGCGCCTGCTTGAGGAATATTTGAAAAAGAACGACCCGGCGCGCGCCATCTATTATCTCGAGACCGGCGCGCTTTTCAGGAAGTTCATCGCCGAGCCCGGGTTCTCGCAGTCGCGCTCGAAAGCAATGTACGAGAGAAGCGTGCTCCAGCCATCGTTCCTCGCCGTCTATCTGTGGACGAAAGACATGATTATGCGCATGACGGGCGACGAGCACCTCATCATCGACGGCACGCCGCGCTACCACGACGAAGCGCGCGTGCTCACCACCGCCATGCGCTTCTACGACCGCGTTCCCACGGTCATTTATTTGGACGTGCCGCGCGCGTTCTCCGAGAAGCGCCTCCATGAGCGCGGCCGTCTGGACGACAAGAACGACGAGAGCGTCAAAAAGCGGCTCGACTGGTTCGACACGAGCGTCACCTTCGCCATCGAGTACATGAAGAACGACCCCGTCTACCGCTTCGTCGAGATCGACGGCAGCCGCTCCATAGAAGAAGTGCACAAGGCCATCGTCGAGCGCGTGTTTTCATGATCACCATAAAGACAAAGGAGGAAATCTCCGTCCTCCGCGAGGGGGGGAAGCGGCTTGCCCGCGTGCTCGCCGAAGTGGGGAAGGCCGCAAAACCGGGAGTGACCACGCTCGAACTCGATCAACGTGCCGAAAAGCTCATCCGCGAGATGGACGACGAGCCGGCATTCCTCCGCTACCAGCCGTGGGGCGCGCCGTACCCGTATCCCGCGTCGCTCTGCGTTTCCATCAACAACGAAGTGGTGCACGGCATTCCCGATATGCGGAAGCTGAAAGAAGGCGACTTGGTTTCGCTCGACCTCGGCATCCGCCATGACGGGCTCATCACCGACGCGGCCCTCACCGTTTCCGTGGGCGCCGCCGACACCCCCGGCAAAAAGCTTATGGAGACGACCAAGGAGGCGCTTTCCGTCGGCATCAAGGCGGCATGGCCGGGCGGGTTCGTCGGCGATATCGGGAAGGCCATCGAGGCATACGTGAAGCCGCTCGGCTTCGGCATCGTCACCCTGCTTGGCGGCCACGGCGTCGGCTACGAAGTGCATGAGGAGCCGTACATTCCGAACTACAAGATGAAGGGGAACGGTCCGAAGCTCAAACCCGGCATGGTGCTCGCCATCGAGCCGATGCTCACCGAGGGCAAAGAGGACGTCTACCTCGACAAAGACGGCTATACCTGGAAGACCGTCGACGGCACGCGGGCGGCCCATTTCGAACATACCATCGCCATCACGAGGGAAGGTGTGGAAATACTCACTGCGTAAAGCTTGCTATACTTGCCGCATGGATGCATTCAAGCGGGAACTGTTCCAATCCCTGAAAACCCTCGTCATCGCCCTCATCCTCTCCATCGGCGTCTCCTACGTCTACGCTTGGACGGGACCGACGGCCGCGGCCCCGGGCGGGAACACGGCCCCGCCGATTAATACAGGATCGACATATCAAACGAAGTCCGGCTGGCTGCGGGTAGCGGGTACGGGAAACGGCGGCGACCCCGCGATGCGCATCGGTGTTTACGATACCGATAATACCGGAGGGATTTCCGGGTGGTGGTTTTCGCAAAACAATGACGGGAAATTCGCTATTCATCAAAACGGCGTCGGCGACCGGTTCACAATCGACGGCAATGGCACTATCGGCATATTAGGCACCACCGTTGCCCTCTCCGGCGGTTCGGAATCCACCTACGGCGCGGCCACTGTCAAGGGTTCGAAAAACGGCTGGTCGGGCCTCAACTTCAAGGACGCGGCGGGCACCAACTTCGGCACCCTCATGATGCACCCGTCCTACTCGGGCTTCTACAACGCCGCCGACAACAACTGGCGCTGGTACGTCGACGACAGCGGCAACTCCTACCAGTACGGCCTCCAGTACGACGCCCAGAACACCGGCTACTACCTCGATCCGAACGGCACGAGCAGGATGAACTACGGCGTCTACGACAACCTCTACTCCTATGGCTGGCTTCAAAGCCCCATTTTCTACGATGCGAACAACAACGGCTACTATGTCGACCCGAACGGCACGAGCCGCGTCGGTTACGTGGATGCCGACAACATCAATGTCTACGGCACCGTCCGCGGCGGTTCTTACGGGTTCGGGGGGATGTATGCTTTTGGTGATAGTGGCTGTTTTAGAGTCAACCCATTTACAGGCGGGTGCAGCTGTCCAGGTGGTTTTTCTACTTTTGAATTTGTAAGCATTAACCCGGGTCTATATATTTGCTATAAGTGATTAAATAATTTACATCTTACATCCATGGAACAACCATCTAAAATAACGAAGGCATTGCCGCTCATCTTCATAGCCGTCGCCGCCGTCATCGGGTGGCAGGTAGGCTATTGGCAGGCCTCGGAGTCCCTGAAAAAGCGTTTCCCGGAATATCAGTCCGTGCCCGCTCTGGCAAATTCCAAGAGCGTTTCGGGAACCATCGACCGCGTCGAAGGCGACACGGTGTATGTCAAAACATGGCCCTTGAACCCGTTCGAGAGGAAGCAAAATACCATTGCCGTCGTCATCACCGCTTCGACGATCATCGAAAAACTGGAGCCGAAGAGCCAGGAGCTCTTGAACGAGGAGCTGAGGAATTTCACCAAGACCTCGAAGACGGGGTCAACAGTACCCCCGATGCCCCCGGAACCCTTCGTGCGGCGGGCGCTCCAGGCATCCGATTTGATGGCAGGCCAATCGGTGTCGGTAATCACTGCGGAAGAGATCTCAAGGGCGACGCGCGTCACCGCCGTCTCCATTTTTATCGCCATGCCTCCTCCGGAGGTCGTTGTGCCGCCCCCGCCTCCGATGAAAACGAATTAGCCCCATGCCATTCATTTCAAAAGAGCTCCTCCAGTCCCTGAAAACCCTCGTCATCGCCCTCATCCTCTCCATCGGCGTCTCGCAAGTCTTCGCCTGGACGGGGCCGACGGCGACGGCCCCGGGCGGGAACGCCTCGGCGCCCGTGAACGTCGGCGCCACCGCCCAGACCAAGTCGGGCGGCCTCACCGTCGGCTCCCTCGGCATGACCGGTACCACCGCCGCCCTCTCCGGCGGCGCGGAATCCACCTACGGCGCGGCGACAATCCGCGGGAGCAAGAACGGCTGGTCGGGCCTCAACTTCAAGGACGCGGCGGGCACCAACGAAGGCACGCTTATGATGCACCCCTTCTACTCCGGCTTCTTCAACGCCGCCGACAACAACTGGCGCTGGTACGTCGACGACAGCGGCAACTCCTACCAGTACGGCCTGCAGTACGACGCCCAGAACACCGGCTACTACCTCGACCCGAACGGCACGAGCCGCCTCAACTACACGGTGAACGACAATTCCTACAATTACGGCTGGACCCAGGCCGATGTCTTCTACGACCGCTACAATAACGGCTACTACCTGCAGCCGCGCGGCACCAACCGGCTGAACTATGTGGTGGCGGACGATGTGCACGTGTACGGCACCATCCGTGGCGGTTCTTACGGGTTCGGGGGGATGTATGCAGACGTGGATGGTTACTGCACTGGTCTAAATGGCCGGGTTGTCAACCCATTTACGGGGTGGTGCAATTGCCCGGCCGGTTTTGCCGATGCGAACCTCACTATTAATAGTGGAGGTCCATTCATTCATATTTGCTATAAATGAAAATAGCAAGCAGAGCAGATTGTGGCATCCCCAATAGTCTTCTCGTATGATTTTCTTTAAAAAAGCAGTTCCATCACTCCTCCAGCTTCTCGTACTTATGGGAGCCGTGGTTTTCTTTTCGTACTTTTTCTCCATCTCCGTCTCCCCCTCGCGCGACGCGCAAGCGGGCACGGGCGATACGGTCTCGGGCTATGGCTGGAGCGACAACATCGGCTGGATTTCGTTCAACTGCACGAACGACGGGAGCTGCGGAAGCTCGAACTACGGTGTGACCATAGACCCCGTGTCCGGCAATTTTTCAGGATACGCATGGAGCGAGAACCTCGGCTGGTTCTCGTTCCAGCCGGCAGATGTGAGCGGGTGTCCCACGTCACCCTGCACGCCGAACGTAAGCCAGGCGACTGGCGCGGTCACCGGGTGGTTCCGTGGGCTCGCGAACGGCGGCGGCTGGGACGGCTGGGTGCATCTTGATGGCGTCTCGGCGAGCGGCACGTCGTTCTCCGGCTACGCCTGGGGCTCAGACGTGGTGGGATGGGTGGACATGAGCGGCGTCTCGAACAGCGCTTCGATGACCTGCTCGCCGAACGAAGGACAAGTATGCAATTCGCCGCCGAACTCCTGCGGCTCGACGAACCAGGGCACGGTGCAATGCGACGGCTCGTGCAGCGCGCAGTTCCCGCCGCCCGACCCGCCGGATCTCGGCAACCAATGCCTCTCGGAAGCGAACTCCTGCGGCCTCCGCGATCTCGGCACCATCCAGTGCAGCGGCTCGTGCAGCGCCGCCGTGCCTCCCGTCTCTGCGTGCACGCCGACCTGCGCCTCGCTCACCGCAAGCCCGGAGGTGACCGGCATGGGCGGCTCCTCGACGCTCTCCTGGAACTCCACGTGCGGCACCCCCATAAGCTGCGTGATTTATAACGAAACGACGGGACAGATCGTTGCCACCTCCACCGCGTCGTCCGGCTCCGTCCAAGTGGGCCCGATCACCGCCGTCACCACTTATGGCCTCACCTGCGAGCATCCTTCCGGCACCGCCTACGACGACGCGCTCGTCTCGCCTTCGAACGTTCACGAGGGCGAATTCGAGGAATTTTAGAAAATCGCCCCGCAACGGGGCTCACCAAGGGCCGCCCTTGGAATCCTTAAGGATGGTATGATTTTAAAATGCAGCGTAAGTTGACCTTTTCCGAGGGAGAGTTTTACCATATTTACAACAGAGGAACCGACAAGCGAGATATATTCCTTGACAATAGAGACCGCGAGAGATTTGTCAAACTCCTGTTCTACGCAAATGGTACGCAACCGGTGGTATTGAAAGATATTCCCCAAGGGCGGCCCTTGGGGAGCGTAGATAAAGGCAACAGCATTGTCGCGCTTGGCGCCTATTGTTTAATGCCCAATCATTTCCATTTGCTGGTTAAAGAAATCTCAGAAGGCGGAATAACGAAATTTATGAGCAAATTATCAACCGCTTATTCCATGTACTTTAACAAGAAAAATGGGAGAACGGGGGCTCTGTTTGAGGGGAAATTCAAGGCAACGCACGCCAACAATGATACGTACTTGAAATATCTCCTTTCATATATCCATTTAAATCCAGTAAAGAACGTAGAAGCGGGGTGGAAAGAAAATACCATTTTAAATAGAGAAAACGCGAAACAGTATCTTGAGAAGTACATATATTCAAGTTATCTAGACTATATAGGGGAGGCAAGACCAGAGAAAGATATTCTGGACACGGAGGCGTTTCCGGAGTATTTTTCCTCATTCGGCGATTTCAAAAATTTTATAGACGAGTGGCTCTCGTATCCCAAGGGCCGCCCTTAGGTTATAGTAAAAGCATGGAGCCGCGGTCTTCATTTGAGAAAAAACTCGCCTCTCCCGAAGCGGAGATGGGGTATTTGCGCGAAAAGATGACGGCGTCGGCGCGTCTCGAACAGGCGGAGCGCTCGCTTTCGCGCGAAGCGCGCGCCGCAGAGGCCGTCGAGGAATACAAGGGCGAGCCCGCCGCGCTCCATCCTTCCTATGAGATGAAGCAGGAAGAACGCGAGGGCATCGCGCTCAACCTGAAAAAAGAGGCGCACGACGCGAAAATGGAGGAGCTCCTCGGCATCCTCCTCGAACGCGGGGTGAAGAACGCCATGGGCGTGGTCGGGGAGCTCAAGGACCCGCACGTCGACGACGACTTCCATCGCTTCCTCGTCCAATACCTCGTCGCGGCGGGGAAGATCGAGGGCATGTCGGCGCGCGATAAGCTTTTCAAGGGCGTCAACATGAAGCTCTACCGCGTCGCCCTCCCGCGGACAACCGACGACAAGGCAGGAACGAAAGAGTTCATCGCCCGCATGGAGCAGTTTTACGCCGGCATGCTTTCTCTTTCCGACGGGAAAAAGACCGAGCCCGGCAAGAACTATTTCGCCCTTGAATGGGCGCTTCCCGAGGGGGAGGAAGCGCTCTCGCTTTACGCGGCGGTGCCAAGGGACAAAACGGCGCTCTTCGAGAAGCAGTTCCTCTCGTTCTATCCCGGCGCCTCGCTCATCGAGACTCCCGACGATTACAACGTTTTCGTCGAGGGCGGGGCATCGCTCGGCGCCGTCGGCGTCTCTTCGGTGCACGAGGCATTTTCCATAAAGACCTACGAGAAGTTCGAGCACGACCCGCTCGAAGCGCTCCTCGGCGCCTTCGGGAAGATCAGGAAGGAAGGGGAAGGCGTGGCGGTGCAGGTGCTCCTCTCGCCGGCGGGGGATTATTTCATGAAGCGCTTCGGCGAGGTCATCGAGCAGGTGGACCGGGGCGTGCCGCTTTCGCGGGCGCTCCCGGCCCGCGGGCTCATGGAGTCCTTCGCCCGGGCGGGAAACGAGCTTTTCGTGAAAGCGAAGAAGGCGGAGGCGCCCTCGGCGAAGAGCGAGCGCGGCAAAGCCCTCATCAAGGAAAAGATCGGGAGCACCATCCTCTCGGCGAACATCCGGGTGGCGGTATCGGCGACGACGCTCCTGCGAGCCAAGGAGCTCATGGGCGATGTCACCGCCGCCTGGAACCAGCTTCGGGAGCCCGAGGGAAACGGCATTTCTTTCGAGATAAAGGAGGGACGCGCGGCCCGGACGTTTTTCCATGAATTTTCCTACCGTCTCTTCTCCGAACCGTCGGCCGTGCCGCTCAATCTGAAGGAAATCACCACCATGTTCCACGTGCCGAAAGCGATCGCTGCCGTGCCGACCGTGAGCGCGAAGTCGAAGACCGCGCCCGCCCCCTTGTCGCTTCCAGGCGGCGGCACGCTCCTCGGCATGAACCGCTACCAGGGGCGCGAGACCGAAGTCCGCATCGCCGCCGAAGACCGCATGCGCCACCTCTATGTCATCGGGAGCACCGGCACCGGCAAAAGCACCCTCTTGAAACAGATGGCCATCCAGGACATCGAGAAGGGTGCGGGCGTCTGTATGATCGACCCGCACGGGCAAGACCTCGACGAGGTGCTCTCGCATATTCCGCCCGACCGCGAGGGAGACGTCATCTATTTCGATCCGTCGGCCACCGCGCGGCCGCTCGGGCTCAACATGCTCGAGTACGATCCGCGCTTCCCCGAGCAGAAAACCTTCGTGGTGAACGAGCTCCTCGCCATCTTCAACAAGCTTTTCGACATGAAAGTGGCGGGCGGCCCCGCCTTCGAACAGTATTTCCGAAACGCCGCCTTCCTCGTCATGGAGCATCCGGAGTCGGGGAGCACGCTGCTCGACATCGCCCGGGTGATGTCGGACAAGGAATACCGCCATATGAAGCTCTCCAAAGCGACGAATCCTCTTCTTCTCCAGTTTTGGCAGAACGCCGAGCGCACTACGGGCGAGCAGGGGCTCCAAAACTTCGTTCCCTACATCACCAACAAGTTCGACGTCTTCCTCTCGAACGACATCATGCGTCCCATCGTCGCCCAGGAACGCTCGGCCTTCAATTTCAGGGACGTCATCGACCATAAAAAAATACTTTTGGTGAACCTTTCCAAGGGGCGCCTCGGCGAGATCAACTCGGCGCTCATCGGTCTCATCGTGGTGGGGAAGCTCCTCATGGCGGCCCTCTCGCGAGCGGACGCCATCGCCCGAGGCTCCGCGCTCTCCGATTTCTTCCTCTACATCGACGAATTCCAGAACGTCACCACCGATTCCATCGCCACCATTCTCTCCGAGGCGCGGAAGTACCGCCTCTCGCTCACCGTGGCGCACCAGTACATCGCCCAGCTTGACCAGCGCATCAAGGACGCGGTCTTCGGGAACGTCGGCTCCCTCGTGTCGTTCCGTGTCGGGCAGGACGATGCAGCATATCTCGAAAAGCAGTTCGCGCCCGTTTTCACTGCCGTCGATCTTACCGCGCTCGAGAACAGGAGCGCCTACGCGAAGCTTCTCGTGAACGGCGAGCCCACCCAGCCGTTCAGTCTCGAACTTTTGCCGCCGCGGGAAAAATCTACCGGCCGGGCGGAGACCGTCAAACGCGCCTCCGAGGAGCGGTACGGCAGGCCGCGCGAGGAAATCGAAGAGGCCATCCGGCAAAAATACAAGGTTAACCCATAACGATGGCTTGTAACTGTGACAGAATTCCGTTATAGTCATTAGTTATTAGTTACCGTCGATGAAAACTCACTATAAGCACGAAAAAACGCTCGTCATCGTGAAGCCCGACGGGGTACAGCGCTCGCTCGTGGGCGAAATCGTGAAGCGCTTCGAGAGGAGTGGCCTTAAGCTCGTGGCCCTGAAGATGCTCATTTCCGATCCGGCGCATATCGAAAAGCACTATACGCTCGACCCGAACTGGCGGCGCGTGACCGGCGAAAAGACGATCGCACATTACCGGGCGAAAGGCATGGCCCCTCCCTCCGAAGACCCGCTTGTCATCACTGATCGCGTTTTGAAGGCGCTCATGAAATACATGACGAGCGGACCGGTAGTGGCCATGGTATGGCAGGGGGCGCACGCCGTAAAAATCGTCCGGAAACTCGCGGGGGGCACGGAACCCCTTAGTTCCGACGTCGGCACCATCCGTGGAGACTACGTCATCGACTCGTACGAAATGTCGGATACCGATGGGCGCTCTTTGCGCAACCTGATCCATGCGTCCGGTTCCCCCGAAGAAGCGAAGGCGGAGATTGCCCACTGGTTCTCGTCCGACGAGCTTCACTCGTATTCGCTGGTGCAGGAGCAGATCCTCTACGACGTCAACTTCGACGGCACGCGCGAATAAAAATCCTTTTTCAGCGGCTTCTCTTCACGACATTTCCGCTCTCTGCTCATCAGAGGCCGGAATTTCCAAAACGTCAATATTGCAAAGTTCACTTTCTTTCCCCACAATACGCACAGGGTTATTGGTCGTTGTTGTCCTCCGATTTAAGAAAATTAAGGGATTCTAACTTTCGATGCGCCGTGGCGCATCGTCGAGGAAACCCACCTACTCTTTTGTAGAGGCCAATAGCTAGACGATAACCCTAAAAAAGCACCACTGCGCCCACAGGGGTATTTTTTTTGTCCGGAAATTTTTGCGGAAATCTGCTAGAATTCCCTTAACTATCCAGCATGGCCACTCCGAAAGGAAAGGAAGAATTCATACTCACGTTCTGGGGCGGCGTCGGCACGGTGACCGGCGCCCATTTCATGCTCGAAGGGGCGGGGACGCGCCTCCTCGTCGATTGCGGCCTCGTCCAGGGGCATTTCCGGGTGGGCGACAAGGAAAACCGCGCCCCGTTCCCCTACGACCCCGCCTCGGTGGACGCCCTTTTCGTCACCCACTCCCACATCGACCACGTCGGGCGCATCCCGAAGCTCGTCCATGACGGCTTCACAAGCCCCATCTATTCGACGCCGCCCGCCCGCGACATCGCCGAGGCCATGCTCTACGACAGCATGGGCGTCCTTGAGAAGGAAGCGAGGCGCGACAATCTGCCGCCGCTCTATGCCGAAGCGGACGTGGCCGCCGCCATGCGCCTCTGGAAGACGGCGGACTACCACGAGGACATCCCGCTTGCCGGAGGCATCGTCGCCCGTTTTCGCGACTCGGGGCACGTCCTCGGCTCCTCCATGGTCGAATTTTCTTACAATGGCAGAAAGATAGTCTTTACCGGCGACCTCGGCAACAGCCCCTCGCCGCTTCTCCCGGACCCCGAAGAGGTGACGGACGCCGACTATCTCGTCATCGAAAGCGTCTACGGCGACCGGAACCACGAGCCGCACGAAGAGCGGAAGCGGCGGCTCGAGGCCATCATCGAGCGCACGGTGAAGGAGAAGGGCGTCCTTATGATTCCCGCCTTTTCGCTCGAGCGCACGCAGGAGATCCTCTACGAGATCAACAGCCTCGTCGAGAACATGAACATCCCGCCGGTGCCCATCTACCTCGATTCGCCGCTCGCCATCAAGGTGACCGGCCTCTATGCCAAGTGGAGCGGCTATTTCAACGGCCGCGCCCGGGCCCTCATCAAAGGAGGAGACGATGTCTTCAATTTCCCGGGCCTCGTGAAAACCATGACCACCGAGGAGTCGCGCGCCATCTTGAATTCTCCGGACCCCAAGGTCATCATCGCCGGGTCGGGGATGTCGAACGGCGGGCGCATCATCCACCACGAGAAGAACTACCTTCCCGACGAAAAAAACACGCTCCTTCTCGTGGGCTATCAGGCGGCAGGCACGCCGGGGAGGATCATGCAGGACGGCGCCGGTACGGTGAAGATCCTCGGCGAGGAGGTGCCCATCCGCGCCCGCGTCGAAACCATCTCTGGCTACTCGGCGCACAAGGACTCGGACGGGCTCATGGAATTCGTCGGCCGCACCAAGGACAAGGCGAAGCAAGTGTTCGCGGTCATGGGGGAGCCGAAGGCGGCGCTCTTCTTCGTGCAAAAGCTCCGCGACTATCTCGGGGTGAACGCGTCCGCTCCCATGCCGGGGGACCGCGTGACGCTCGACATGAAATGATAAAGAAATGGTCCTGTTAGAGATAAATCTTTGGCAAATGAGCCAAAGATTTACGGGAACGCGTATAATGCTAAAATGAGAGAGAAATTTAAAGTTGGCAGTATGAAATCAATATCAGAGAATAAAGTGAGCGTTCCATATTTCGGCAAGCGAGGACGCGCGGAAGCTCGCTTCCGGCGTTGCCCGAGCGATGTCGAAACAAAGTAATCTTTATTTCTAACAGGATGGAAAATAACAACAAGCACGAGCATCTGCGGCTCAAGCTCGGCGTCTCGGGCGCCGCGGAGACGGGGCACTGCGGGCTCGACGCGCTCGACAAGGCGAAGGACCTCGGGCGCGAGATCGTGAAGCAGGGCGGCATTCTCGTCACGGGCGCGACCACGGGCTTCCCGCTCTGGGCGGCCATGGGCGCGAAGGAGGCGAAGGGCATTTCCATCGGGCTCTCGCCCGCCTCGAACCAGAAGGAGCACCAGGAAGTGTACCGGCTTCCCATCGACTACATGGACCTCATCGTCTATACCGGCTTCGGCTACTCGGGGCGCGACCTTCTGCTCACCCGTTCGTGCGACGCCGTCTTCATCGGTTGCGGGCGCATCGGCACGGTGCACGAATTCACCATCGCTTACGAGGACCAGAAGCCCATCGGCGTCCTCGAGGGGAACTGGGACATGGACGAGGTGCTCAAGAACATCATGGAGAAGAGTAACCGGGTGAACGACCGCATCATCTTCGACGCAAACCCGAAGCGGCTTGTGAAAAAAGTCATCGAGCTCGTGGAAAAGGTGCGGGTGGAAGAGAAACTGAACGTCGGCTAAAAAAGGAACCCCGCCCGTGGC
>JAUYLU010000047.1 GCA_030699625.1 bacterium | reverse complement strand
TTGATCCAGTTCACGATGCTGTCCGTCATTTGCCGGATGACGATCTTCCCGATGGTGGAGATGATGGCGTCGAGGCAGGATTCCTTAGCGTTGAGTGCACTAGTATTACTGGCAACGATTTTGTCGGTTACAGGGACAGAGAGCCCTAAAGTGCTCTCTGCGATAGATTTAAGCGAACCGCCGATGCCGGTGACGCCCAAAAAATCAAGCCCGCATCCTACAAGACCGCCGCCGATCTCGCCGAGCTGGGCGCGCGCCTCGCGTGGGGAAGCGCCGAGCAAAGCGGAAACGATGAGCGCGGCGAGGATAAGCGAGGGGACGATCTTGTGTATCGTATGGAAATTCATTCGGATAGGGAGGCGTATGGCAGGGATACCGAAACAAGGGACAGGCCCTTGGCAAGGCGTTTCCCTTCATTGAAAATTATAGCAGTTATGCCTGCCCTCGTTCTCCCCACTTCACCGCCTCTCTTCCTATTTTAAATAGAGTTCTATGGCCTTGAGCGCGGCAGCCGCCGCATTTTCATAGCGCGCGTAGCCGGTAAAGGCGACAAAGCCCGGAAGCGGGTTATCAAAGAGCGCTTTCATAAGAAGAAGCGTCCGCGACATGCCGAGAAAGCCGTTTATCACCTCGGTATGGGCCGCCGCGACAGTATCGGGCACCGTGATTTTGAGAAGGTCGTTCCCGAACCGCTCGTACTGCGAGGAGTAGGCCGAAAGTTTCAGAAGCGCGGCATTGTCATCGGAAGAAAGCGCCTCTGAAATGAGGGCGAGCTCGTTGCCGAGTCCAGAGGAAGTGTATTTTTTGAAAACCACCGCAAGCGCCCGGCGATACGCGTCCCTGGCCGCCTCGCTGTCCGGGACTGTCGCGAGATCGCTTACTCCATATGCGGCTTCAAGGGTTGAAGTGGCAAAAGAGTTGATGAGGGAGGCTGAAAGGTTTTCAAGCGAAGCGTCGGTAAGTTTCCCCGCCTGCTTCAAGGCGAGGCTCGCGGCGAAGAGCTCCCGCGCGAACGCTTCGGTCTCGTTCATCTCTTTGCCCTTTGCCCCGGTCGGCACCGGTTCCTTGATGCCCGCTACTTCCCGCATAGTGGCAATCTCGGTGCCGTCGGGCGTGCCGTCGCCGTCGGTGTCGCGCTTCAAGGGGTCGGTGCCCCAGAGCGCCTCTTCCCAGTCTTTGACGCCGTCGCCGTCCGCGTCCTTCCCGATGAGCGTCTTGAGCGCCACCGTTTCCTCGTCCGAAAGGTTGCGGTAGACGTGCGTTTCGGTGGCGTTCGTGCTCACGAAGTAGGCGGCGGCGATGAGGAAGAGTCCGACGACAAGCGCGACGATCGCTCTTTTATATTTGAGGACACTCGCCATTGTGGTTATTCCCCAGTATATCGGTCTCTATGCCTTTTAGGTATACCCCGCACCAATTTTGTGACCAAATATTTTGCGCTCGTTGAATATGGATATACGGTATACATCCGCGCGTCTCATATCAGGTGCTAGTGCAAAATTTGGTGCGGGGTATACTGTGCATATATGAAGTCATTCGCCATCGTTTCGCTCCTTTTCGTCACGCTTATCATCGTGCCGCCCTTTCTTGCGCATGGCCAGCTCGACGCGCTCGTCGACGCGGCGAAGAGCGGCAGTTTGCTGGGAGGCCCGTTCGGAGGCCCCATCGCCCTCATCCGTCCTTGCTATAACTTCAGCGCCTTTCAGGTCATCGTCGGCCCGCCCGTCGGCGGCTCGTTCATCTACCAGACGGGAGCGTCGTTCAGCTACCTGAACGGCCCGCCGTACCGCGTCGCCCAGTGGCTTCTCGGCATGATACTTGGCACCTCGATTTGTGACATCGACCCCGGCAAGATTTTCAACGGCCAGAAGGGCGACCTTCTCCGCTTCCACGGCTCGAGCTTTTGAAAATCAGGAGTGAGGAGAAAGGAGTAAGGAGTTAGGAGGAAGAAGACTAAGGGAGGATCCTGGCAAGGCATTTCCACGTATCAACCGAAAGCTCTTCCGCGCGCGCTTTCCCGTCAATATCGCAAGACTTGAACGTTTCCGCCACCCGCTCTTTGCCGTAGAGCGCGGCGAGATTGCCCGAAAGCAGTTTCCTTTTGTGGGCGAAGCCGGCCTTGAGGATGCTGAAAAATTTTTCCTCTTCCTTTTTGTCCGCAAAATTATTTTTTGAAATATTTTCAATGATGAGGATTGCCGAATCGACTTTCGGCGGCGGCACGAAGCTTCCCCTTTTCACGGTCGCCCCGTAGCGCGGCACGCCGTAGGCCTTGACCGAGGTGGAGAGGAGCGAGCCTTTCTTTTCGCGGGCGATGCGCTCGGCCACTTCCTTTTGGACAAGGAGCACCATGCGCGCTGGCTGATGCGCGGCCGCGAGGAATTTCTCGAGAATGGCGCCGGTGATGTAGTACGGGATGTTGGCTATTAGTTTATAGTTTTCAGTTTTCAGTTTTAAGTTTTCAATGCCAAGCGTCAAGATGTCACCGTGCATGAGAACGAATTTTCCTACTTTTATTTCTTCTTTAAATTTTTCGCGCAGGTATAAAATCAACTGCTCGTCTTTCTCGACGGCGACTACTTTACCCGCCCACTTCAAAAGCTCCTCGGTGAGCGTCCCCCTGCCGGGGCCAATTTCGAGGACGATGTCGTCCGGGGTGATGTCGGCCGCATCGATTATCTTATCGAGCGCGCCCTTTGACGCGAGGAAATGCTGACCGAGTGATTTTTTGGCTTTCATCTCCTAAAAACTAAAAACTATTCAAGGTATATCACCTTTCCGCCCTCTTCGCGCGTCTCTTTTTCGAAAAGGTCGGGAGGGATGTCAAAAATAAACTCCGACGGCTCGTTCACCTGCTTCGAGCCGAAGATGGTGCGCATCATGGCGAAGGAAAGGTAAAGCTTTTCCTCGGCGCGGGTGAGGGCCACGTAAAAAAGCCGTCGTTCTTCTTCCGCCTCCTCTTTCTCGACGTGCTCGAGCGGTTTCGCGTGCGGGAAGAGGTCCTGCTCGAGGCCGACCACGAAGACGTGCGAGAATTCGAGCCCCTTCGCCGAATGGACGGTGAGGAGCTTCGCTCCCTCGCCCCCTTCTTTCAAGCTGTCCTGGTCAGAAAAAAGCGCGGCGTCCTCGAGGAACTGCTCGAGCCCCTCGGGCGCGGGCAGACTGTCGTAGCGCGCGGCAATCGAGGCGAGCTCGTACATGTTCTCGAGCCGCTCTTTTTCCTCCTCGGTGCCGTCCTTGAGCATTCCTTCAAGGCCCGAGCGGCGGAGCGTTTCCTTGACGAGCGCTGAAGGCGGCATGGTCGTCGCGCGCGCGGCGAGATCGGCGATGAGCATTCTCCATTTTGTGAGTTCCTCCTTCCCTTTCGGGGGGAGCTCTGCTTCTTTCTTCGAAAGAATTTTTACAAGGGCTACTTTCCCAAGCCCGCGCGCGGGCGTCTGAAGCGCCCGCTTCACGTCGATGGCGCTCTCGCCTCCCATGACGAGGCGCAGATACGAAAGGACGTCTTTCACCTCTTTCCGTTCGAAGAAGCGCACGCCGAGCACTTGGTACGGGATGCCCCGGGCGAAAAGCGCCTCTTCGAAGGCGCGCGATTGGAAGTTCGCGCGGTAGAGGACCGCCATTTTCTTGTACGGCACGCCCGCCTTCTTGAGCGCCGCCATCTTCCCCGCGACGAAGCGCGCCTCGTCCTCCTCGTCGAACGCCTCGAAGAGCCCGAGCTTCTCCCCCGTCTTGTTTTTGGTGAAGAGCGTCTTGTCTTTGCGCACCGTGTTCTTCCTGATGACCTCGTTCGCCGCCGCGAGGATATTCTGGGTCGAGCGGTAATTTTCCTCGAGGAGGACCACCTGTGCGCCCGGGTAGTCTTTTTCGAAGTTCATGATGTTCCGGAGGTTCGCGCCGCGCCAGCCGTAGATGTTCTGGTCGCTGTCGCCGACCACGCAGATGTTCCGGTGGCCCGCCGCGAGGAGCTTCGAGAGCTCGTACTGCGCCATATTGGTGTCCTGGTACTCGTCGATGTGGAGATAGCGCCACCTCGTTTCGT
>JAUYLU010000001.1 GCA_030699625.1 bacterium | reverse complement strand
GGATTTATGATGCCGATCTGGCGGGTGAGGTAGGGCTTGTATGCCTCGATCTCTTCCGGAAGCGGGTCGCGGTTCCCCGGCGGGCGGCGCTTCACGATGTTTGTGATGTAGACATCTTCTTCTTTCCACCCGAGCTCTTTGATCGATTTCCGGAGCAACTGCCCCGCACGGCCAACGAACGGGCGCTTGTGGATGTCTTCCTGCTCGCCCGGCGCTTCGCCGACAAAGAGCACCGCGCAGTCGGGGTTCCCCTCGCCGAAGACGAGATTGGTCGAGAGAGGAAGCGACGCGTCGGCCGCCATTTCCGCCTCGAGCGCATTGAGTGCCGCCGTCTTTTCCATTTCCCTTACTATAGCAATAAAAAGGGAGGGCTTGGTTGCAACTCTCGGCATTATGAAAAAAGGAAAGGCACCCAGAGGGACAGAGTCCATGGGTGCCCGACGCGTGATCGTGTCGCCGAACTAAACGGCGAGACGGAACACGCGCTGGCCGACATTGTCGAATGCTTGCAGAAGCGTCCGCCAGACCGGCGTGGCAATCGAGAAAGGCAGCATCTTGTTCTCGTCGTCCCAGATGTCGAGGTAGTGCTGACCCATCTCCGTGTTGCTCCACCAGATGCCGAGACGTCGCAGTCCTTCGGTCGCGACGCCGCTCGCGAGTCCGGTGCACAGCGCGACCGTCCACAGCACGACTTCGTTGCTGAAGCTGTTGTAGAAGACGAGCGCCGATGTCGCCGTGACAACCAGCGTGACGCCGAAGCACCACCAGTGGGCCGATCGTTGCGTGATCTTATAGAGACCCACCATGAAAGTGACGAACGTCGCCACTGGAATCACGACGAGCGCGATCAAGGCCCCGCCCAGTGTCACCCAATAGGCGATTCCCAGGACGATGAGGACCGCGACCATCACTTCCGACTTGAAGAACCGGAACAGTTCTCGCGCAAAGTACGAGATGGGCGAGTATTGCGAGTACCGCTCCCAGCGGGAATAAAAGTCCCGTGTGGGATTGCCCTTGTCGTCCTCTATGAGGACGCCCATCATCCCGAATGTCGTCAGGAATAGGGTCACAATAAATGTGAAGAACGCGATGTCCAAAAACGCGAAGGGTACCAGTTGCTCCGGCTTGCCACTTATGCTGCCCCCGATCGTCTTCATTTCGGGCCACGGCCAGAGTGTGCCGAATGCAAAGGCATTGGCAACGGCTCCGATCACGATCGCGCTGATTGTGATCAAGAGCGCCGTGCTCGCCGGGTGTGACGCCCACTGCACGATACGCATCGGAACACGCATCATAGCACGAGTTCCAACTGCCACCCACCGGAAAAGCATGGCCGCGTACCCGAAGGCACGGGAGATGCCGTTGCCGAGCTTCGCCGCGCCCAACGCGAAGAACGCGCTGATGCGCTCGAAGAAGTTGCGGTACGACAGCCGAATTTCTTCCGGCACGATACGCGCTACAAGCCACCGCCAGAAGCGAGAAGCCGTGTGAAAGGAATGGACGAACGCTTGCGCGATGTCCTCCGCCCACCAACCGACGACCACGCCGATGAGGACGCCGAACGGTAATGCCATCGGCGCCACGTACCACGAGACGAGAATTCCGACGACTCCGCCGAGGAAGCCGCCTGCGAGGTTCCGCGACATAACTGACCTGTTCATGACAGAACTCCTTTCGTTTTGGGTTTGGGAATGTGCTTATGTTGAGCCAAAATGGCTCATTTTTGATTCCAACAAAACCATAGCACAGCTTGGTATGTGCGTCAAGGTTTGCTCTCCACCAAAAAGTAAAAGCCGGTACAAGACCGGCCTTACTTTTTGGTGCTGTAATTATACACTTCGCGCAAACCTTTTTTGAGCGGAAAAACTGACCCGCTCCGCTCCCGCTCTGCTCGTTCAGAACAGAACCCCTGCAGCAATGCAGTATGTTTTATACTTTGTGCCCGGGACAGGACTTGCACCTGCAAGCCTTTCGGCACCACCACCTCAAGATGGCGAGTTTACTAATTTCTCCACCCGGGCATGAAAACTCCACTTTCGCGGGGTTTCATTTTACTTCGCCTCGCTTGTTTCGGCAACTTCCGCTTCCGGCGCGGCCGCCTCGACGACCGCGACGCCGTCGCGCGTCACGATTTTCCTCGTCTGCTTCATCTTGCGGCGGATTTCCTTGGCCGCCTTTTCGCGAACATAGTAGAGCTTCGACTTTCTCGTCTTCGGCCGCTTGAGCACTTCGATGCGGTCGATGTTCGGAGAGTAAAGCGGGTAGATGCGCTCGACGCCCACGCCGCTCGTCACCTTCCTCACGGTGAACGAGGCGCCAGGCTCCGCGCCGTGCTTGCGCGAGAGCACGAGCCCTTCGAACGCCTGGAGGCGGGTCTTCCCTTTTTCGAGGATTTTCGACCACACCCGCACCGTGTCGCCGCTCGCGAAATCGATCCGCTTGCGCGCCTCCACGTCGACGGGGGAGAATTTGAGCGAAGTTATTTCCATATACCCTCCTAAATTTAAACAATAAAAACTAAAGTAGTTATCGTGCGCGCCAAATATTTATCTACCGTATAAGCCGCATAAAATGGCAAATTTTGGCGGGTGAACAAAAGCCACTCTATCACGCGGAAGGCCCCTCGACAAGGCGTCCGAGACCGGCCGTCGCGCGGGCGAGGTCTTCGGGAACGGGCGCTTCAAAGCGCATTTTTTCGCCGCTTCGCATCGTGAATTCGAGGCGCCGCGCGTGGAGGGCGAGGCGTTCCATGCCGAGCGCACTGCCGAGCTTACCCGCGTAGAGCGCGTCCCCCACCACGGGATGGTGGATGAAATGAAAATGGGCGCGTATCTGATGGGTACGGCCCGTCTTCGGATATGCTTCAACGACCGTAAACTCCCTGTCGTTCTCCGTAAGATACCCGAGCACTCTGTAGGCGGTCACTGCCGCGCGGCGCTCGCCGCGCGCCGTGGCGTGGGCGGAATATTTGCGGAAATCGCCCGCGGACCTCGCGAGCGGCCGGTCGATGACGCCCTCTTTTTCTTCCATGCGGCCGTGCACGATGGCAAGATAGGTCTTCCCTACCTCCCTCGCCTGGAATTTCTTTTTAAGGAACGAGAAAGTCTCGGCGTCTTTGGCGAGCGCGATGACGCCGGACGTGTCCTTGTCGAGCCGGTGCACGATGCCTGGCCGATACACGGTCTTTCCGCCGATGCGGAGGGGCTCGCCCACGTCTTTCATTCCCGGGTATTCGCGAAGCACGAGGTCGGCGAGCGTCGCCGCGGCGGTTTTCCCGTCGCCGTGCACCATGAGCCCGGCGGGCTTGTCGAGGACGAGCAGGCGCTCATCCTCGTAAATAGTGGGAATAGATTTCATTGCTGTTATAAAACTGCCATAAAACTACGATATATCGTAGTTTGCCGCTCATTTCCCGTTCCGGCGCTCCCGGGCGGCATAATCGGCCAAGATATGGTCGAACTCTTTTTTTTCGAACGCCGGCCAGAGCGTCTTCGTGAAATACCATTCGCTGTAGGCCGACTGCCACGGCAAAAAGTTCGACGTGCGCACTTCGCCGGAAGTGCGGATGATGAGGTCGGGGTCGGGCAACCCGGCGGTATAAAGGTATTTGCTGAAATTTTCTTCAGTAATCGTTTCCTTCCCTTCTTTGGCAAGCTTTTTAAGCGCCGTGAGCAGCTCCGCCCGGCCGCCGTAAGAAACCGCAAGGACAAGCGTGTGCGGATGCCCCCGCGTCTCGCGCTCGATCTTTTTCATCGCTTCCTGCAGCTTCGGGGAAAATCGGTCGAGCTCGCCGATGAATCTCACGGAGATCTTTTCCTTCTTGAGCTCGTCCTCTTCGTCGATGATCGCCCGCTCGAGAAGCCTCACGAGATAGCCGACCTCTTTCTTGGCGCGGTTCCAGTTCTCGGTCGAGAACGCGTAGGCATAGACGGTGCGGACTCCCGCCTCCTTCGCCCAGCGCAAAAACTCCTTGAGCTTCTCGTATCCCGCTTCGTGGCCCCTCATAAGGGGGAGGTTCCGGGCACGGGCATAGCGGCGGTTGCCGTCCATGATGATGCCGAGCGCCTCGGGCACGGACGGTTTTTCCTTATGATCAGCGGCGGCCATAATAGATGACGGAGAAATTTTTGAATTCCCTCGTAGGTTCCAACCATTTCTCCTCCACATTGGTCACGCGCGCAAAGAGAGGCCCTTTCTTCAGATCCTCGAGGAAACGTCGGAGCGACTCTTCTTCCCCTTCGGCGACGACGTAGACGTTCCCGTTCTCGAGATTCTCCACCGTTCCGACGAGGCCGAGCGACTGTGCCTTGCGCTGCGCGAAGTCGCGGTACATGACGAGCTGCACCCGTCCGGATATTTCGCATTCGAGGCGTTTCATCATGGCAGTGGACGCTGCAGGACTTGAACCTGCGACCCACTCGGTGTAAACGAGTTGCTCTACCAACTGAGCTAAGCGTCCGTAGTTAATTTATTTGACAAGCGTAGCGCACCGCAATGCCTTTCGCAACAGTGTGCCCTAATGTGCCCGCGGGTAGCCCGTACCGAACGTACCCGTTCGGTACGGGCGGGGGAATTTCACCCGCCTCTCTTTTTTTAACCAGTCTCCCTGGCAGGAATCGAACCTGCATCACCTCCTTCGGAGGGAGATATCCTATCCATTGAACGACAGGGAGTCTTCAAGAGTTTGCGCTAAAAAAGGGTGGCGGGCAAGTTGAACGACGAGGGCGCCGCAATCATTTTTTAGTCTTACGCAGTATTCTTGAATTAGTCCGAACGCATTTTTCCGAAAAAATCCCCCCGC
>JAUYLU010000071.1 GCA_030699625.1 bacterium | reverse complement strand
TTCATATAGACGAAGCCGCGGGAGATGATGTCGGGAGATTTGCGCAAGCGCCCGCTCGTGGTCTCCACCGAGGCCACTACCACGAAGATGCCGTCCTGGGCCAGGGTCTGGCGGTCGCGAAGCACTACTTCTTGAATATTGCCGACAGAGAATCCGTCGACCATGATGATATTTTTGGGAGCATTTTCCTTGAGCGCGCGGATTTTCGTGCCGTTCTCCTCGATCTGGATGATCATTCCGTTATCCGGGATAATGATATTTTCTTCTTTCACTATGCGTTTGGCGATATCGGCGTGTACGCGATGCATATAATGATACCCATGGATGGGAATGAAGAATTTAGGATGAATTTTAGCGTGAATCCATGCCAGCTCTTCGCTGTTGGCGTGCCCTGAAGAATGGATATCCGACGTTTTATAGTGGATGATATGCGCACCTTGTCGGGAAAGGTTGTCTTTCAGTTTTTGAACGTTGCGCTCGTTTCCGGGAACAATCGAAGAAGACATGAGGATAGTATCGCGCGATGAGAGACGGATATGCTTGTGGGTTTTATTCGCGATGCGCATGAGAGCGGCGAACTCCTCGCCCTGCGCGCCAGTCACGAGGGCCACTATTTTGTTTTCCGGATAATTTGAAGCTTCTTCGATGGTAATGAGCGTTCCCGGTTTCGCCTTCAGGAGCCCGGCGGCCTTCGTCACTTCTATGTTTGTTTTCATGCTACGCCCGTCAATAACGACCTTCTTGCCGTATTTTTCGGCAATTTCGATCATTTTGAGCATGCGTTCCACCTGCGAGGCGAATGTTGAAAGAATGAGACGCCCCTTTGCATCACGGATGATAACCTCTATGTTTTCGTACACCAATTTTTCCGAAATGGAAAATCCAGGATTTTCCGCGTTCGTTGAATCAGTGAGAAGCGCCAGCACGTTCCTTTCTTTGAATACGGAGTAGACATTTTCTTCGATTTCGGAGACCTTTCCTTCAGTATGATCGAGGCGAAGGTCCCCTGTGTGCACGATGTCGCCATAAGGGGTCTCGAAGATAATGCCCATGGAATCGGGAATGGCATGCGTGACGGCAAAAAAGCTTACGAACATATCACCCAATTTTATGCGTTGACCCTTTTCCACGATGCGAATATCAAGCGGAGGCGCGTGCGGGAACTCCTCTTGGCGTTTCCTGATCATGAGCGAGGTGAAATTTCTGGCGTAGATCGGGGGGTTCCCGATTTTATCCATGAGGTAGGGAATCCCGCCGATATGGTCGAGGTGGCCATGAGTAATGAGCACGCCCCTAATCTTTCCCTTGCGATCTTCGAGATATTTGGTGTTGGGAAGAATATAGTCGATTCCCGGAGTATCGTCTTCGCTGAATTGAAACCCCATATCGACTACGATGATATCGTTGCCAAACTCAAAGGCGGTCACGTTTTTCCCTATTTCTTCTACTCCGCCGAGCGTAACAATGCGGATGTTGTCGCCTCCGAGGTCGGGAATCTTGTGCTCATGCACGATCTCGCGCGGGCGGTGCATGGGCTTGTCGCCGAATTTGGCGGTGCGGCGCACGATGCGGTGCGAGGACGAAGGCGCGCCTGTCTGCGTGTTGCTGCGCACAGGCGCGCCAAACGGCCGACCGCTTTCCGCAGGCCTTCTTGGCCCGAACTTGCGCGGGCCGCCCTCCCCTCCGTGCCCCATTTTCCTCCTTCTGAAGTTGTCTCTCATTCTGTTAGAAGTTAAATGCTAAAAGATGTCTTGTCAAAAAAGAAGACGTATGTCGACTACGCTCACATGGTGAATTATTTTTCATTGATTTGGGTGAACTTCTAACAGGACTCATAAGGGTAGTTTTTAGTGTTTCGTTGTTAGTGTTTAGTAAAATATCAAAATTAATCAGCGGGTGGCGAAGCGGGAGAGCGGCTTCCAAACGGTGTCAGTCTTCACGTACCAGTCGGTGACGCCGAGGAACCGGTCGGCGGGCGCGGTTATGTGCCCGAGCGAAAGGCCGCCAAGCGATTTTTCCACCAGATAGACGAAATCAGGCGCGTAGACGAAGATGGCGGGCACGTCCGCTTCGATCTGCTGCTCGAATGCGCGGTACTTCTCGGCCCGGAGCGACGGGTCAAGCGTGGCCCGAAGCTCCTCGAGGATCTTGTCGGCCTTGGCGTTCGTGTAAAGCGCCACGTTGAGGCCGGGGTCGTTCCGCTGGGAGGAATGCCAGAACGGGAACGGGTCGGCGTCGAAGCCGACGATCTCGCCGAAGAAAAGGGCGTCGTACTTCCTCGGCCTGATGACGGTCTGGTTGAGATCGCCTGTGTCGAAGACTTTGAGTTCCACTTCGGCTCCGATATGCTCGAAGTCCTCTTTCAAGAGACGTGCAGCCTCCTTCAATTCTTCCACGTCCCCGGTAGAGATTGAAAACTTGAGAGGATGGGCTTCTTTCTTCGATTTTTTCACCATCATGCCGCTTTCGTCCTCCGTCCAGCCGGCGTCCGTGAGGATTTTCCTCGCCTCCTCGTAGCGGTTGTCCGCGATGCGGAGAGGGCCCTTGAGGGGGACCATGTCGGGGAGCGGCGTCGCGATGGCGGTGCCGTAGCCGTAGAGCACCTGATTGATGATGCGTTCTTTGCCGACGGCCACCGAGAGCGCCCTGCGCACCGCTTTGTCGGTAAAGAGCTGGTTTTCGTTCTGGTTGAAGAAAAGCGCGAAAACGCGGGGGAGCGGCGCTTTCTCCACCCGGTAGCCGCTCTCCTTGAGCATGGCGGCTTCCCTGCCGTCGATGGAATGGATGCCGTCGACGATGCCGTTGTCGAAGGCGGTGATGAGCTCGCCCTGGTTCGGATAGAAACGAAGCGTGATGGTGTCGATGAACGGCCGGCCGAGCGCATATTCCTTGAAAGCGCGGAGCTCGTACCAATCGGGGATGCCCGACGAGTTCTTGTGGATCTCGCGTATGAAATAGGGGCCGGAGCCGATGCCGTCGATGTTGAAGTCGGAAAGCGAGAACTGCTCGGGCGGCAGGTCTTTCCAGAGATGTTTCGGAAGCACCCCGAGGGTGGTGTTCTCGAGAAAGGGGAAATATTTCTGCTTCAGGATGAACTTGAGCGTGCGGTCGTCCACTTTCTGGACCGAGACGCCTTCCCAGGCGCCGCGCTTCGGGCTTTTGATGAGCGGGTCCTTTACCCTGGTCACCGTAAACTCGACGTCGTCGGCGGTCACCGGTTCGTCGTCATGGAAGCGGACGTCTTCTTTGAGCACGAAGGTGTAGGTAAGCCCGTCGGGCGAGACCTCGTACGATTCGGCGAGGTCGGGGACGAGCGCGCCGTCGGGCCGCTTCCGCATGAGCCCCGAGTAGACGAGCGCGGTCACGTCGCGGTCGGCGTCGGAGACGGCGAGCACCGGGTTCACGAAGCGGGGCGTGCCGATGATGCCCTCGGAAAGTTCGCCGCCGTACGAGGGCACCTCGACGGAAACGAAAGCGTTCAGCGTGGCGAAGAAATAGAGCGAGGCCACCGCGAAAAAGACGGCGAGGGCGAGGAAAATGCCGCGCTCGTGCTTCGAGAACGACTTGAGCGTGAGGAGGGTTTCCTCCTTGGTCGGCAAAAGCCGCTTAAGGCGGGACTTTTGTTCCTCTAAGTTCATCAATAAGGCTTAGAAATGCTAAAAGAGGTCTTCGATGCGGAAGGAATTTACCTGATGAAGAGCGCGGCGAGCGCGGAGAGGGCGAAGAGGACCCCGAGGATGATGGTCAGATTGAAGAGCGTCTTCTCGGCGCCGCGCCTCGTGTGGTAGCTCGATAAAGCGTCGCCGCCGCCGAAAGCGCCGCCGGCATTCGCGCTCGTTTGCTGAAGAAGGATTGCGCCGATGAGGAGGGCGGACAGCACGATCTGAACGTACGGCAATGCGGTAACGATAAATCCCATTTAAGGCACGGTAGCATAAAAGAACCCCTCCCGCAAGCACGCCGCAATTTTGATTTTTTATGAAAATTATGTTTTTTGGTCCACAATCGCCGTTTTTGCCCATTTTCACAAAATTGTGGCGGGCACGCCGCTCCCCTTGAAATCCCGGGAAATATACGTATACTGAAGTATCATTTTTACTAGGTAAGCGTTATATCGTACATGCGTATGAGTGGCAAAAAGGCTGGAATCAGACCGTTGGGAGACAGGGTCCTCGTCGAGGGCATTTCGGAGCGCGAAGGGAAAAAGACCGCCTCGGGCATCATCATTCCCGAGACCGTCGACAAAGAGCGTCCCGAGAAAGGCAAGGTCGTCGCCGTGGGCGAAGGCCGCATGACCGACGACGGGGCAGTCCTCCCGCTTCGGGTCAAAGTCGGGGACACCGTCATCTTTTCGAAGTACGGTCCCGACGAGGTCAAAGTCGAAGGAAAGACCTATTTCATCCTGAAGGAAGAGAGCATATTGGCAGTGATTAAGTGATTCGTATTTCCTAAAGACTAAAAACTATCAACTAAAAACTATTCCTATGGCCAAACGAATCATTTTCAGCGAAGAGGCGCGGGAAGCGCTCCGACGGGGCGTCGACAAAGTGGCGGATGCGGTCAAAATCACCCTTGGTCCACGCGGCCGGAACGTCGTCCTCGACAAGGGCTACGGCTCTCCCATGATCACCAACGACGGCGTTTCCATCGCCAAGGAAATCACCCTCGCCGACAAGATGGAGAACATGGGCGCGGAGATCGTGAAAGAAGTGGCCCAGAAAACGAACGATTTCTCGGGCGACGGCACGACGACCGCGGTGGTGCTCACCCAGGCCATCATGCGGGAGGGCTTGAAGCACACCACCATGGGGGTGAACGCCATGGGCGTGAAGCAGGGCATCCTCGCCGCGAAAGACGAGGTGGTGAAGGCGCTTAAAGGCATGGCGAAGCCGCTCAAAACCAAGCAGGAAATCGCCCAGGTGGCCATCATTTCCGCCGAATCGGAGGAACTCGGGAAGATCATCGCCGAAACCATCGACGAAGTGGGGAAGGACGGCGTGGTGACCGTCGAGGAATCGCAGTCGCTCACCGTCGAGAAGGAGCTCGTCGAAGGCATGCAGTTCGACAAGGGCTACGTGTCGCCGTATATGATCACCAATCCGGAGCGCATGGAAGCGGTGGCCAAAGACGCGCCCATGCTCATCACCGACAAGAAGATATCGAGCATCCAGGAAGTCTTGCCGCTTCTCGAGAAGCTCGCGAACTCGGGCAAGAAAGAGCTCGTCATCATCGCCGATGACGTCGA
>JAUYLU010000069.1 GCA_030699625.1 bacterium | reverse complement strand
GTCATCAGGGGAGAGAATCCGCTCAGGTAAGACCGCGCTTCGTTCCGCAAGCTTTTCAAGCGAACATGCAGAGAGGATTTTTCACATTGATCGTGCTCATCGCGCTCGCCGCGGCCGCGGCGGCGGGTGTGGCGCGTCTTGCCGTGTTTCCGTTTGCGGAAGTGTTCGAGCGGGTCGCTCTCGCGCCGCGGCCGTGCGAGGAGCCGATCGCGTATTCGGTCGGCGCGCACGATGCGCGCTTCGGTCTCTCCCGCGACGAGTTCATTGCTGCCATGCGCAAGGCCGAACGGGCATGGGAAGAAGCGTCGGGACGCGACCTCCTCGCCTATAGGCAGGGCGGCGAGGTGAAAGTGAACCTCGTCTACGATTCGAGGCAGGAGACGACCGAACGGCTCCGCACCATCGACCGGGCGCTCATCGAAACGGAACGGAACTACGAGCGCATGAGGGAGGAATACGAGCGGCTTTCGAACGAGTACATGGACGAGCGGGCCGCGCTCGATCGCATGGTGGAAGGGCTCATTGACCGCACTCGTTCGTACGACGGGGAAATCGCCTATTGGAGCGGCCGCGGGGGCGTGCCCTCGGGCGCCACAGCGAGGCTCGCGAAAGAACGTGCGGGAATCGAGGAGGACCGCGCGCGAACGGCGGCGGCGGAGCGCTCCCTGTCGAGAAAGCTTGCGCTCATCAATGAGCGCGTCGAATCGATGAACGGCCTCGCGGCGGAGCTCGAGGCGCACGTGGTGCGCTGGAACGATGTAAGCGGCGCCCGCGGCGAGGTGTTCGAAGAGGGGGTATACCGCCGCGACCCCTCGGGCGTGGAAATCGACGTGTACCAGTTCGAGACGGAAGAAAAGCTCGTGCGGGTGCTTGCGCACGAGTTCGGGCACGCCATTGGACTCGAGCATCTCCCCGATCCGCGGGCCATCATGTACCACGCGAACCAGGGGGGAGCGGCCGTCATCGCCGAAAGCGACCTCGAGGAGCTCGCTCGGGTGTGCGGCGCCGAGCTCGCCCTGCGCTGACGTAACCTTCGCGCCGTGAAAATGGTTGGGAAGGGCATGAGACGATTGCTCGATAGCTTTTCTCCCTCGACGGCGGGGTTTCTACAGGCCGCGCTCGCGCTCGGGACATCCACGTTCCTCTCTTTTCGGTAGCATCGCCATTTGAAGGGACCTGTGCTATCTTTTTTGCATGCGCAGATTTCTGATCCCGTTCGCCTTCTTCCTCCTTTTCGCCCTCGTCTCGCCGTTCCCCGCGGCGGCGCAGGATTCGGAGAGCGGCGAAATCCACATCACCCGCGACGGCACGGTGTCCATCAAGGGCGCGAAAGTGTTCCAAAAGGCGGGCGCCAATTTTTTCGCGCGGGTGTACTGGAAAGACGTCTTCCTCCGCGTGACGGTGACCACGAACGAAGGGACGACGATCACCAAGCGTTACGGCGAGCGCGCCACGGCGGCCGACATCATGGAGGGCGACGTCATCGACGTCGACGGCGCTTTCCCAAGCTCTTCCGAAACGTTCATCGTGCAGGCCTCGTCGGTGAAAGACCATTCGCTCCAGAAGGAGTCGCTTTCCGTAAAAGGCACGGTGACCGTCCCGTTCCCCGACCGCGACGAGTTCCAGATGCGCACGTCGCGGGGCACGCTCATCACCGTCACCGCATCGGGCGCCGCCATGAAAAAGGGCATCATTCCCATCACGGTGGCGAAGCTCGCCGCGGGCGACGTCGTGACGCATGCCTCCGGCATCTACGACTTTTCGACCAAAGTGCTTGCGGCCTCAAAAATCGACATTTACCAGACGCTCTCGGTGTTCGTGCCGCGCAACTTCCAGGGAACGCTCAAATCGGTTTCCGGAACGTCATTCCCCGTCGAGCTCATCGTCGCCATAGGGGGGAAGGATTATTCCGTACTCGTTACCGGCGCGGCGAAGCTCCAGAACAAGAACCGCGGGGCGACGACGCTTTCGCGCTTCCTTGCGGGCGACACGGTCCGTTTCTACGGCTCGGTGCGGCGCGACAACCTCGAGCGCATCGAGGGCGTGGAGGTTCTGCGAAATCTGAACCTTTAGCTGATAATTTCAAAGGGCGTGGACCCTGTTAGAAGTTCACCGTGAGCAATGACTTTCGCTATACTTTGCGAGCGAAACCGCTCGGCTTCTTTTTTGGGAATAAAACTTTTAGTATTTAACTTCTAACAGGGTGGACATCATCTCGCACGGGCTGTGGGGGAGCATCGCCTTCGGACGAAGGAACCGGCGGAGCTTCTTTCTCGCGTTCCTTTTCGGCATCCTTCCCGATTTTCTTGCCTTTGCGCCGCACACCTTTGGCATGCTTCTCGGTTTGAATGGACATGAATTCACTTTCGGCGAGCCGCCGAGCCCGCAAGCCTTCTCTCCTTACGTATACGACGTCTATAACGTGAGCCACAGCCTTGTCGTTTTTGCCGTGGCGTTCCTCGCGCTTTGGGCCGCCTTCCGCCGTCCCGTGTGGGAGTTCTCCGCATGGGGGCTCCACATCCTTTTCGACATTCCCACCCACTCGACCGTCTTCTTCCCGACACCCTTTCTTTGGCCGGTCTCGGACCTGCAGGTGAACGGCATCTCGTGGGGCGAGCCCGCCATTTTCGTGCCGAACGTGCTCCTTCTTGCCACCCTTTACGCCTGGTACTTCTTCATCAAACCGCACCGCCTCGACCGCATCGACATAGAGAAGTAAGTTGCTACAATAAAGACGGAGTCCTTGACCGGAGGTTCTATGGCAAAGACCCGGTTGTCCAATGAAAAAAGCGCGAGCGCAGTCCATGCGTTCTTTGCGGCGGTGGTCCAAGGGCATTTCAAACTGCCGGTAACGGTCCGCGAGCAGCTCCTTCTTTATTTTCTCCTGGGGCTCGACCTCGGCGAAATCTTGAAAAATACGGGGCATCTGGACCTCGAGTGCCGCATTCCGTTCGAAAGCGGAGAGCGTCTCCGCCTTCGGCAGCAAGTCACCGACCTCGGTGCGCGCCTCGATTCGCAGCAGATAGCCCCTGGCTGGCATGCGGATTTTGAGCGGGTGCTCGCGCTCCATTATCCGCAGTCGGTGATGGAAAGCGACATCAACGACAATGGGAACGTGATACCTTTGGAACCCCGGCGCCGCGCCGCCGCGAAAGGCAGATGAACCGACATCTGCCTTTCTTTTTGATATAATCAAGGCCGAAGCATTTCCCTGGAGGTTTCTATGTTCGATTACACTGCGTGGTGGGAAGCATGGTTCGAGGCGTGCTGTGCGGTAAACAAGGCGTGGCTGGACATCTGCTTCGCCGTGACCGATTATCCGGGCGCCCGCGCCGCAAAAAAAGATTCGGAAAAATGAAATCAGGTGTAAAATCAGGGAGGGAGCGGCGAATGCCATCCCTCCGTTTCATTTTTATGGCCGCGCGCGCACTTCTCATATTGTTCCTCGTGTTGTTTCCGCTTTTTCCGCCGGTGCAGGCCGAAACGACCGTGGAGAACGCCGGATTCGCGCCGCAAAGCATCTGGTATTCGAAGGACCCCTTTTTTGCGGGCGAGCGCGTCACCATCCATACCATCGTGGTGAACAGCGGAAGCGTCGAGCTTTCGGGCACGGTCGAGTTCTATGACGGCGAAACGCTCCTCGGCCGGGCTTCGGTCACGGTGCCTCCGGGCGGCAGCTTCGCCGAAGCCTCGGTCCCGTGGAAGGTGACCGAAGGGCGCCATACCATTTTCGCGCTCCTCAAGGACGTCAAGGTGGGAGGAAACGTCTCCGTGGCGCTCGAGAACTCGAGGACGGGAGAAAGCGAGAAGTTCGTAGCGGCGGCAAAGGCGGCAGCCGCCACCTCGACAGCCCTCGGGTATGTGGAAGAGAAGCTTGCCGCCGCGAAATCGTATGCCGAGGAGAAATTGCCCGCGCCGGTCGTGGAGGCGGGGAATGCCGCCGCGGCAAAGCTCGAAGCGGCGAGGGCGACCGGCCAATCGTGGGCGGACGCGGAGAACGAGAAGGCGAAGGAGATCATCAGGGAGATGAACGAAGCGAAGCCGAGCGCCGCGTACACCACGGGGAGCACCGCTCTCAAGAAGCCGTTCGCGTACGCGCGGGAATTTTTCACCTCGCTCCTCGGTTCCGTCTTCGCGAACGCGTACATTTTCTACGGCGTCCTCCTTATCCTCCTTTTCTTCGTGCTCCGGTTCGTAAAGCGCATCTTCTTTTTTTGAATCCTCTCTGATAGGCTCTTTACGTATGGAATTCCGCATCGAGAAAAAGCTCGAAGGCTCGCTCGCGCGCGCGGGCGTGCTCGAAACGCCGCACGGCGCGATCCGCACGCCCGCATTCGCGGTGGTGGGCACCAAGGGGACCGTAAAGGCCCTCTCGCCGGAACAGGTAAAAGAGCTCGGAGCCGAGGTGGTGCTCGCGAACACCTATCACCTCTATCTTCAGCCGGGGGAGAAGATTGTGAAGGACGCGGGCGGGCTGGGTGCCTTTATGGGATGGAAGGGCCCCACGATGACAGACTCGGGCGGCTTCCAGGTGTTCTCGCTCGGCGCCGCCTTCGGCAAGACAATTTCTAAGTTTGTGAAGGAAGATGCACCGCAGGAAGAATCAGTCGCGGTGTATGACGAGGGAGTGGCGAGCCAGCACGGCCAGCTCGCGGTGATTGACGACGAAGGAGTCTCCTTCACTTCGCATCTTGACGGTTCGCTCCACCGCTTC
>JAUYLU010000064.1 GCA_030699625.1 bacterium | reverse complement strand
GCGGCGGCGGCCGCCGCCGCGCAGGCGGTGCTCGCCACGGTGTATGAGCTTCTTTCCGACGCTTCAACCGCGCTTTCCAAAGCGATCACGAACCAGACCGTCACTGCGGCGGTGCTCGCCGGCTATGTCACCGACACAAAGAACGCCCGCGAAAGCGTGAACGGCGCCATCGCTTCGCTCGCCACCGCCACCGCCGCGCTTGACGCCTCGACGAAAACGCTTGCCGTGAAGCGCGCCGGCTCGACGTCGGCCGACATCGCCGCCCAGGCGGCGCAGGTGAAGGCCGCCGCGGCGGACGTGGCAAACGCCCGGGCCGCCCTCGGGAAGACGCTCATCTTCGCGCCTTTCGCGGGAACGGTGTCGAACGTGGAAGTGACGGCGGGCGAGACGGCGACCGCGAACTCGCCGGTGCTTTCGCTCATCGGCCGCGGGGCGTTCCAGATTGAGACTTACGTGCCGGAAGTGAGCATCGCCGCGGTCAAAACGGGCGACAGGGCGCGGGTGACCCTCGAGGCCTACGGAAAAGGCGTGCAGTTCGATGCCCGGGTGGTTTCCATCGACCCGGCCGAGACGGTGAAGGACGGCATTTCCACCTATAAGACCATACTTCGATTTTCCGCGCCCGACCCGCGCATCCGCTCCGGCATGACGGCAAACACCGTCATCGAGACCTCGCGCACGGAGAACGCCATCGTGGTGCCGCGCGGGGCCGTTTACGAAGCGGACGGGAAGCACTATGTGCACGTCGTCTCCGGCGGGGAGGTTTCCCCGCGCGAAGTGGAGCTCGCCCCCGGCGGCTCGCTCGGCCAAGCGGAGGTGACGGAGGGGCTCTCGGAAGGCGAGGTCATTCTCCTCGCGCCGGAGCGCTGACATGTTCTCGCTTCTCAACATCCGCGTAGGGTTCTATCTCGCGGTGCGCCAACTGCGCCGTTCGAGCCGATGGACCACTTCGCTCATCATCTTCGTGATGCTCCTCACTTTCCTCAACCTCGTGGTGGTGACGGGCATCCTCGTCGGCATCGTCGAGGGCATCACCGATCAGTTCCGCATCCAGCAGGTCGGCGACGTCATGATATCGCCGCTTGCCACGAAGGATTTCATCGAGAACAGCGCGCAGGTCCTTTCGTTCATAAAAACCTTGCCGAGCGTCGAGCGCGTCGCCGCTCGCTATACGGCAGGCGGCTCGCTTGAGGCGAACTACCTTACGCGCTCCGGCGACGAGAAGCCCAACAAGACGGGCATAAGCCTCGTCGGCATCGATCCAGCGGAGGAGAACGGCTTCTCCGGCATCGCTTCGCTCGTGAGCGAGGGCAGATATTTCGAGGCGGGAGACTACGACGCCGTTATCCTCGGGCCGCAGCTCATCGACCGCTATTCGTTCGGGGAGATGCCGGGACTCGTGCCGCTCAAGGAAGTGTATCCCGGCACGAAGGTGCGGCTCACGCTCGGCGGGAACACCCGCGAGGTCGTCGTGGCGGGCATCCTCGAGGTGCCGGCCAACTCGCCGCTCGCCATGCTCGTGTTCATGCCCGAGGCGGAAGTGCGCGAGCTCATCGGCCGGACCGATTACAACCAGATGGCCATCCTGCTTGCGGAAGGCGCCGACCCCGTCGCCTTCCGCGACCTCTTGCTCCGGAGCGGCATCGGCGCGCACGCCAAGGTGCAGACCTTCGAGGAGTCCATCCCGAACGGCATCGCCGAAGTCAAAGACACCTTTGCCATGATAGGGAACGCCATCAGCTCCGTCGGCCTCGTGGTCGCGGCCATCACCATCTTCATCGTCATCTTCATCAACGCCCTTACCCGGCGCAAGTTCATCGGCATCCTCAAGGGCATCGGCATTTCGGGCGAGGCGATCGAATTTTCCTACATCTTCCAGTCGCTCTTCTACGCCGTGATCGGCGCCGGCCTCGGACTCCTCATCCTCTACGGGTTCCTCGTCCCGTACATCGGCGCGAATCCCATCGAGCTTCCCATTTCGAACGCCATTCTCGTGGCGCCGGCGCCGGACACGGCGTTTCGCATCGCCCTTTTGGTCTTTACCACCATCATCGCGGGCTATATTCCGGCGCGCATGATCGTGCGCAAGAACACGCTCGATTCCATTTTAGGAAGAAATTAATCCTGTTAGAGATAAATCTTCAGTGCCATGTACTATACTTATATCTTAAAGAGCAAGAAAAGCGGCAGGTGGTATACCGGTAGCACTGAAGATTTACGGAAACGCTTCATTCAGCATGTTAACGGTGAATCTCGATATACCAACAGCCGTGGTCCATATGAGTTGATTTATTATGAAGCTTGTAAAAACAGAGGCGATGCCGAAGCACGAGAACGATATTTAAAATCAACAATAGGGAAACGATACCTAAGAAACAGAATGAAGCGTTCCCTATCTCTAACAGGATGATCGAAGTAAAAAATCTGGTAAAGACGTACGTGAACGGCCCCATCGAGACGCATGTGCTCCGAGGCATCGACCTCAAGGTGACCGACGGCGAATGGGTCGCCATCATGGGGCGTTCGGGTGCCGGCAAATCGACGCTTCTCTATCAGATGAGCCTCCTCGACGAGCCGACCGATGGACTTGTCGTCATCGACGGACGCGAGGTGCATACGCTTTCCGAACAGGAAAAAATGCGCTTCCGCCTCTATACCTTCGGCTATGTCTTCCAGGACTATGCGCTTCTTCCCGATCTTACGGCGCTCGAGAACGTCGCCTTGCCGCTTCTCATGGAAGCGATGGAGCCGGCGCAGGCCGCGGGGAAAGCGAAGACGGCGCTTGAGCGCGTGGGGCTCTCGCACCGCCTCGGCAATTTGCCGAGCGAGCTTAGCGGCGGCGAACAGCAGCGCGCCTCCATCGCAAGGGCAATCGCCGAGCGGCCGGCCATCCTCTTCGCCGACGAACCGACCGCGAACCTCGACCGTGAATCGTCGAACGTCATCATGAAGCTTTTCAAGGAGCTTCACCGCGAAGGCCAGACCATCGTCATGGTGACCCACGAAGACGAGTATGCTGCGGCGGCAGGAAGAGTGGTGCATCTCGACGACGGGAGGATCGTTTCTGAAAAAGCAAACGTTTAGGATAGCACCATGAGCAGGACCCAGATTTTCGCCCTTCTCGTCGCCGCGGCGGGAAGCATGTACGTGCAGTACGCCTACGCTTTTGAAAAAAACGGGGAAACCGCCATCTTCACCTTCAGTCTTCGTTTCCCGCAATGCGGGAACTATGACGAGCCGAAGCGGAGCGAGTGCGAAGGGGAGCGGGAAGCCTTCGATATCGACGGTATTGTGGAGCGTATGGCGGCGACCCTCTCATTTTGATATGAGGATGTGGACAGGGTAGTAGAAGTTAGGCTTGCGACGCTTGTGCATCGCGCGTTCGCTGAAGGCGAACCAGCCTAACTTTCACTACCCTGTGGATAACTTCCTTGACCCTCTTTCAGGGGCACGAAAGAATTAAAGTGGGTACGGAAGTAGCAGGGTCGTACCGCAAGGGAAAGCCGCTATATCGCAAGATATACACGACTTTCGTGCCCACTCAAAGAACTCGCTCCGGCGGGTTTTTTGATTGGGCATGAAAAACGGCGCCATGGAGGCGCCGTCGGGTCCGCGCTCACGCGGGTGGCGTGGCAGGTTTTATAAATCTCGCGAACAGGGGATAGTCTTTGAACTTCTCGCGCACCCGCGCCGTTTCCTCCTCGACGCAGGGTTTCTTGCCCCTGGTTTCGGCGTATTCGATGGCCTTTTTCTCGTCTTCGAACAGCGCCGTTATGGGCGAAGTGGCGTCTGCCTTTGAAGGTTCGCCATCGAACGAGGCCGCGAGGCAGCTCCCAATGAACTGGGGATGCTCGAGGATGTGATTCACCGCTATATTCGTAGTCCTCGAAGGGTCGCCCCATATCTTCTTCGCTCCCTTCTCGGTGACGCGGTAGACCGAATGCTCGGTAACGGCGCAGAACAATAGCTTGTCCATGTTCTCCCTCCGGTGGTGGACGAACCTGTGTACTTACTGCCGACTACTTGCCTTTATCGAACCACGGAAGGCAGGGCGTGTCTATGGCGCCTGTTGGCGCGTTGCAAATTGAGACGGAGGGACTATATACTGGCTTCAGTGTTCCATCCAACCTTGAAGGGAGAAAAATGTCCGTACACCGATTCCCAAGGCGTGTCGACCTGTTGCAGGAGATTGTGGAAATACTCGAGCCGTTCTGTGGTGACGATGCCCCCCTCGAGCTTTCGGGCACGAGCAAAGAGGCGAGGATGAAGGTGTGGGATTTCCTCTGGAGGTACAATCACCGCACGTATGCTTTCGTCGACCTGCTCCCCGAGCAGGATTTCGAGAAACGCCTCGGCGTCTTTTTCCTGCGGCGTGAAGAGGCGGCGGCGGCTACTCATGCTGCGTTCGTGTCGGTCTTCGGCGACTCCTATACCCGTAAATCTGAACCCGCGCGGAAAAAAGTGCTTTCCGCACTTGTTTCCCCGGAAGCGAAGTTTTTCCCCCGTGCGCAGGTAGCGCAGGCAGAGCGGTTTCTCTGGGTTTGGCGCGAAGAAGTCATGAAAAAGAAGATTTTCAGCCTGGAGCGCGCCGAGCCGAAGAAGGTTCACGCCAAACAAGCGGCGAACGTCTGAAACGAAGGCGTAACGGCGGAATCCCTGTGGGGATCCCGCCGTTTTATTTGTTGCAAACAGAACAATAAAGTATATACTGTCGCACAGTCGTTCAATCACTATGGGAGGACTATGAACGCCATGCCGGTGGTGCCTAAATGGGATTTGCGGCAGACATGGGAAGTACTCAGCCGTTTCTGTACCCCCACCGCCTCGCTCGCGGAGCGCTTGCCTGATATCAGCAGGGAAAGCGCCGGCGACCTAGCGACGTACATCGCGCATACCGACCATGAGACGATGCGCAGGGGATTCATCGCCGCCTTCGGTAAAGGACAGCTCGGCGTATACGATCCGAAGAAAGCCAAGCAGGAGATCCGACACGTGCTCACGTACGTCGATTCCTCATTCCCCAACAAAGAAAAGCGGCTGGAGCGCGTCGAACTTTTTCTCCGGTCATGGAAGGAGGCTCTCGAGGAGGTGCTTTTACGAGCCGCGGCGCGCACGGCGTTCGACATGTTCCTTGAGCATGCCCCCTGAGCGAAGCACGGCGGATTCAACGTTGGAATCCGCCGTTTTTATTTTTAAACGGTTTTTAATTCCAGTTTTTGATGTAACGTACATTTAATTCGACCAACTCGACGCAAAAAATGATGTAACAATAATACATGCTATAGCATGTTTTATTGTTACATGGGAAAGGGAAGGGGAAAAGGGAAAATTCTGAAAGAAAATTGAGCGTGGAAGAGGTTTGGGAAAGCGCCGACGGGCGGGAGGGCGTCGGGAAGCGGAAGAAAGAACGGAGATGGCAAAAACGTCACATGCTACCAGGTAGTAGAATTTGGCATGGTTCGCTCCGCGAACGGCGCCAAACGCGATGCCAAATTTCACTACCTGGTGCTACAATAGTGCGGTACATGCAATCTCGCTTCCTGTTCCCCATTTTCATATTCGCGCTCTTTTCCGTTTCGGGCATCGCTCTCGCCCAGACGACGCTCCAGAAAGCGCCCCCGAAGACCGTTATCAAGGCGGCGAAGCCGTTAAAGAGCCAGCTCGAGGTCTCGGGCTGGATTCCCTATTGGCGCAAGGCCACCGGCACGGCGGAAGCTCTCGCGCATCTCGATGCCTTCACGGAGCTCAATCCCTTCGGCTACACCGTAAAGAAGGACGGCACGCTCGCCGACACCGCCGAACTTACCGAAGAGCCGTGGACGACGCTCATCGCCGAGGCCCGTAAGAAGAAAGTGCGCATCATTCCCACGGTGATGTGGTCCGACACCGAGGCCATCCACCGCATCCTCACCAACACGAAGGCCCGCATCGCCCTCGAAGACGAGATACGGAAGGTGGTGCGCGAGAACAAGTGGGACGGCATCGACATCGATTTCGAGGGGAAGCGCGCCGACACCAAGAACTACTATTCGACCTTCCTCAAAGGCCTCAATATGCGCCTTAAGGCCGACAACAAGTGGCTCATGTGCACGATAGAGGCGCGCACGCCCCTCGATTCGCGCTTCGACACCATTCCCGCGACCATCAGGTACGCGAACGACTTCGTGGCCATCAACCGCTACTGCAACCGGGTGCGCCTCATGACCTACGACCAGGGCACCATCGACGTGAAGCTGAACCGCGCCCGGAGCGCGCCCTACATCCCCGTGGCCGATCCGGGGTGGGTGGAGAAGGTGCTCCTCCATACCATGAAGACCATCCCGAAAGGGAAGCTCATGGTCGGCATCGCCACCTACGGCTACGAGTACAAGGTGACGAAGCTCTCCGAATACGGCTACCGCTACGACCTGCAGTGGGCCTTCAATCCGAAATACGCTCTCGACCTTGCGGGGAAACTGCAGCTTACGCCCGTGCGGCAGGGCTCGAACGAGCTTGGCTTCGTCTATCGGCCTTCGTTCCTCGCGAATCTCGTCCATGCGGCGAGCGCGGAGACGGGGAGCGCGGGCGGCGTGCCCGTCTCGACCACGGCGACCAATCAGCCCTCGGCCGTCATCGACGATTCGCTCAATATTTTGGTCTGGAGCGACGCGAAGGCCATGCAGGACAAAATCAGCGTGGCGAAACGGCTCGGCATCAGGGGCATTTCCATATTCAAAATCGACGGCGGGGCCGACCCGGGGCTCTGGCCTCTTTTGCACTAGCGCGCGAGTTAGGCGGCGGCGAGGGAGCGTTTCGAGACGGAGTAGTACCAGACGAAGGAGGCGGCGGGGAAGCGCCGCTTTTTCTTATTGCGGTGCTTGCCTATGTACCAAAGCGAGAATTTGAGAAGCGGCGACATGGTGTTATTGGTCATTGTTTCTTGGTTTCTTAGTCACTAGTCACTCATTCCTCAGCACTCCCACCACTTTGCCCTGGATGTGAACGTTCGTTTCGTAGAAGGGCTGCATGGTGGCGTTCGCGGGGACGAGCTTCACCCGGCCCTTGTCCCTGTAGATTTTTTTGAGCGTCACCGCGTCCTTGTCTGGCAAATAGGCCACGGCCTTCTCGCCGTCCTCGACGCTCTCCTGCTCGCGGACAATGACGATGTCGCCGTCCGAGATGCCCTCCTCGATCATCGAGGTGCCGGTCACTTTGAGGGCGTAGTATTTCCCCGAGGGGTTCGCGGCCACCATGGAGCGGGGGATGTCGATGGGCTCGGGGTTTCGGACGGCTTCGATGGGCCCGCCCGCCGAAATCATGCCCATGAGGAAGATGCGAAGCCACCGCTCCTCCGCAGTCCCGTGGGTCGGGGTGAGGGCCCTTGCCTTATGCCCGGTCTTGTCGAGATAGCCGCCGTCTTTGAGCTTGGCTACGTGGAAATGGGCCGTGGAGACCGAGGCGAAGCCGAATTTGGCCTGTATCTCCTCGAGGGAGGGGGAATAGCCCTTTTTCTTGCTATAGGCCTTGATGAAGTCCAAAACCTCCTTTTGCCGTTTTGTTAGGGTCATATGTGGATAACTATTTTCTATATTTATTCTATAATAGAAAAAAGATAGAAAATATACAAGATGTGTTATCCACAGTGGTAAAATTAGTGAAATGCAGAAAGGTCTTACCATATTTGCCTATATAGACGGCGCCAATCTCCACAAGGGAATTCAGGACCAAAGATGGGAAATGGATTTTAAAAGATTTAGGGTTTGGCTTTCCGATAAATATGGAGTCAAACGGGCATATCTTTTCATAGGACTAATTCCTAAAAATAAAGATTTGTACACATTTCTTCAAGAGGCGGGCTATACGCTGGTTTTCAAGGAAACGACCTATGATGGTGAAGGAAAGGTAAAAGGGAACTGTGATGCTGATTTAGTGCTTCAAATGACAAGGGATTTTTATGAGAAGCATTTTGACCAGAGCATTCTTGTTTCGAGTGACGGCGATTATGCCAGTCTGGTTAAGTTTTTAAACGAGCATAAAAAAATACGGGCCATTTTATCGCCTAGTGATAAATGTTCGATACTGCTCAAGCGTACCAATGTTCCTATCGCGTATCTTGGCGACCAAAAATCAATTTTACGCCGTAAAACATAGGCCTAAATGAAAAAGCCCCCGGTACGGACGGCCGTACAAGGGTCTTTTTCGTGGTGATACATTCAGTATAAACGAACACACCCCCCTGTCAATTACACAAAATAGAAAGAAACTAGAAAACCGCCAAGCGGAGTTATCCACAAGCCGCTCAAATATCCTTTATTTAAGGACATATTTCATAATCACATTGCGTAACTCTTCATTGTTTGTTAACGTCTACAAGCTTATAATATAAACACCAAATGGCCACTACGCGTCGTCCTTCCCGAACGTCTTATAGTGCGGAGGAAGTTGCTAAATATTTTATTTATTTAGCATCGCAGCCTTTCGTTGGCGACAATGAGGAAAGAGAGGGCATAACTAACCTTAAACTACAAAAGATTCTTTATTTAGCACAAGCTTACTATTTATCAAAACTAGGCAAACCGCTATTTAATGATCAAATTTTAGCGTGGGAATATGGCCCCGTTGTTCCTAATGTGTATCACGAGTTTAAAAGCTACAAGAGTGACCCAATCATTAATGAAAATGACGAATCATCTATTTCAGAAAAAGACAAAGAAAATCTAAAAAAAATTTGGGATGCTTTTGGTGGGTATTCCGCAAGTAGATTAGTTGATATTACACATGCGCATGCTCCTTGGAAAGAAGCTTATAAAACTTCCAGCAAAAAAATAAGTCAAAAATCTATTACCGAGTACTACGGTCCCCTGCTCAAGAGGTAGTTATATATATGGGTAGTATGTATGGAGGAAGCGGCTATACCCTCTAAAATAGATTTAAGGCATGCAGATGAAAAGATAATTTTTTTAATTTGTGATTGTTCTTTACATAAGGATTATTCGTTCTGGAAGTTAACTAGAGATCAGGCTGAAAGATTTATTGGTCGTCTAAAATATATAGAAACACTAACCTGGTCTCAGTTCTCTGGTAATTCTCGAGATAGGGGTTTAACTACTGAAAAACCAGGAACGGATAGTTTTGAAATGATAGATTTTCAAAATACTTCTCCTGAAAAAATAGTAGAAAAATATTATTTTCATTTTAGGATAGAACAAACAGGAAAGTTCCGTATTTTTGGTTATCAAAAAAGACAGTTTTTTTGTATTACTCACATTGATCGCGATGGAGAGATTCATCACTAAAATTATATGCTAAGCTTGTCACGTGGCGAAAAAATATATACATGATGGGAGAGCACCAATTCCTAAAAATAAATTGGTTTCTCGAGTAATGAGCGCCAATAGGGCAAAGCATACAGGCCCTGAGCTTAGGGTACGAAAATTTCTTAAAACCAAACGGCTAAAGGGATTCAGGTTGCACTTCAAAAATATTCCAGGCAAGCCTGATATTGCCTACCCATCGAAGCAATTGGCTATTTTCATAAACGGATGCTTTTGGCATCGTTGCC
>JAUYLU010000059.1 GCA_030699625.1 bacterium | reverse complement strand
TTCAAGATTTCAAGATTTAAAGACTTGAACATTTGAAGATTTAAAGATTTGGACACTTAAAGGTTCGGACATTTAAAGCTATAATCTAAAGCACATGAAAGTAGCCATCAACGGATTGGGTAGGATTGGGAGGGCGTTCCTGCGCCTCGCAACGCTCCGCGCGGCCGAGCTCGAGATCATGGCGGTGAACGACCTCGGCGACATCGAGAACATCGCCTATCTCATAAAGTACGACAGCGTCTATGGGCGCAGTCCCGTCAAAGTCGAGGCTAAGGAGCACTACTTGCTTTTGAACGGCCGCAAGGTGGCGTATTTGTCCGAGAAGGAGCCGGCAGTGCTCCCGTGGCGACAGCTCGGCATCGACGTGGTCATCGAATCCACCGGCGTTTTCGAGAGCTACGCCGCGGCGCGCGGCCACATCGAAGCGGGCGCGAAACGGGTCATCATCACCGCCCCCGCCAAAGACGACGAGGGCGGCGAGACGGTGCTCATGGGGGTGAACGAGGACAAGCTCGCTTCCTGTGCCGTCTCGTCGAACGCCTCGTGTACCACGAACGCGGGGAGCCCCGTTATCGCCATCCTCGACGAGGCCATCGGCATCGAAAAGGCGCTCCTCAACACGGCGCACGCCTACACCGCGACACAGAAACTCGTCGACGGGCCCGACACGCGCGATTTCCGCCGCGGCCGCGCCGCGGCGCAGAATATAGTTCCGTCGTCGACCGGCGCGGCAGTAGCGGTCACCAAGGCGCTCACCTCGCTCAAGGGAAAATTCGACGGCATCGCCCTTCGCGTGCCGGTGGTCGCCGGCTCCCTCGCCGACATCACCTTCGTCTCGAAGCGCCCCACCACCGTCGAGGAAGTGAACGGGGCGCTCGAAAAGGCGGCGAAGGAAGAGCGGTGGAAGCGGATTTTCGCCGCGACGCGCGAGCCGCTTGTTTCCGCCGACATCGTGGGCAATACCAAGGCGGCCATCGCCGACCTCTCGCTCACGAGAGTGGTCGGCGGCGACCTCGTCAAGGTGATGGCGTGGTACGACAACGAAATCGGCTATGCCAACACGCTCATCGAGCACGTCCTGAAAGCGGGGGAGTATTTGCGAGAAACTAAAAGACCAAGTAACTAAGGGACTACATGGCCTCAAAGAACTATAAAGAATGGGAAATTTGGAAAAAGGCCATGGAGTTAGTCGAGGATATTTATGGTATTACAAAGAAATTTCCGCGAGAAGAAGAATTCGGTTTGGTTTCTCAAATGAGGAGAGCTGCAATATCCATACCTTCGAATTTGGCTGAGGGGCATGCAAGAATCAATAAAAAAGATCGCCATCATTTTTTTGTGATTTCTTTCGCTTCCTCAAAAGAGCTTGAAACGCAGCTTGAGATATCGAGACGACTTCATTATGTTTCTGAAGAAGTTTTCAATAAATCAGAAATAGTGCTTCAGGAAGTAATCAGACGATTGTCAAATTTCGTTTTTGAGAATAATCGCAAACCAGCCCCTTAGTTTCTTTGTCTCTATGTCGCTATGAAAATTTTTATTGCTTCCGACCATGCCGGCTTTGAGCTCAAGAAGAAGCTCGTCGAATTTCTCTCGCACTCGAAATACGAAGTGGAGGACAGGGGGCCGTATCAGTTCAACCAGTTCGACGACTACCCCGACTATATGAAGCCGGCGGCCGAGGCGGTGGCGGCCGACTCCGGTGCGCGCGGCATCGTCATCGGCGGCTCGGGAGAGGGCGAGGCCATGGTCGCGAACCGGGTGCGGGGGGTGCGCGCCGCCGTTTACTACGGCGGCGCGCTCGACGTGGTGAAGCTCGCCCGCGACCACAACGACGCGAACGTCCTTTCGCTCGGCGCGCGGCTCGTCACCGAGCGTGAGGCACGGGACGCGGTCACCCTTTTCCTCTCCACCCCGTTCTCGAACGACGAGCGCCATGTGCGCAGAATAGCTAAGATAGACCATTAGGCTTTAGGCACTAGCTTATATGGGAAAGACATATAAAGATTTGCTAGTGTGGAATAAAGCGATGGATTTAGCTGAAGCTGTATATGTAGTGACAGATAAATTTCCCCGTGAAGAAATTTTTGGCTTAACTTCCCAAATGCGTCGGTCGGCAGTGTCAATCCCTTCAAATATTGCGGAAGGAAAATTACGTGGTGGGAATAAAGAATTCATACATTTCTTATCCATGGCATTTGGTTCCGGGGGAGAATTGGAAACACAAGTTACGTTGGCAAAAAAACTTTCTAAAACAAAGCATTTGAATTATGCTGAAGTAGACGCACTTCTGCTAGAAACGATGAAAATGCTCAATGCCTTGATTTCAAGCGTAAAAACTAGGGCCTAACGCCCAATTACTGACTACTATGCCTGAAATCATCCCGGCCCTTATGCCGAAGACAATCGAAGAGCTCCGCGACAAGCTCGCTCTCGTGCGCGGCGCCGCCCGCTACGTCCAGCTCGACACCATGGACGGGAAATTCGTGCCAAACGTGAGCTTTCCCTACGAGGCGAAAGGGAAGCTCGGCCAGATGCCGGGAGAGCTCCCGTTCTGGGAAGATTTCAATTTCGAGTTCGACCTCATGGTCGAGCATCCCGAGGAGACGGTGGGCGCGTTCCTCTCGCTCGGGGCTTCGCGGATAGTGCTCCATGCCGAATCGAGCGAAGCGCATCTCCTCCTCCGCGCCATCGACGAGATACGCAACTTCGACTGCGAGGCGGGCATCGCGGCGGGGAACGACACGCCGCTCTCGGCGCTCGAGCCTTTTCTCTACCGCGTCAACTTCGCGCAGATTATGGGCATCCGGCGCGTCGGTTTCCAAGGGGAGCCGTTCGACGCACGGGCCATTTCCCGCATCCAGGAGCTTCGGGCGAAATATCCCGAGCTTTCCATAAGCGTCGACGGCGGCGTGAACCTCGAGACTATTTCCTACCTTGCCGAAGCAGGTGCGGACCATTTCGTCGTCGGGTCGGCCGTGTTCGACGTCGGCGACGCCAAGGGCGCCATCGAAGCGCTCGCGCAAGCCATGCAATAATCAAGTAATGAAGTAATGAAGAAATGGAGAAAGAAATGAAATAATGAAACAATGAGAAACGAGAAAAATTCATTTGTTTCTAAATTACTCACTTCCCGTATTCTATGCCATACCTTACTCCAGAACGCATAAAGAACCTCGAGCTCACCGCCAACTCGGTGCGGACGTCCATCATCGAGATGCTCGTAGCGGCGGGCTCGGGGCACACGGCGGGCCCTCTTGGCATGGCGGACATATTTACCGCCCTCTATTTCCACATCCTCCGGCATAATCCGAAAAATCCCGCCTGGCCCGACCGCGACCGCCTCGTCCTCTCGAACGGCCATATCTGTCCCGTGCTCTACGCCGCCATGGCCCATGCGGGCTATTTTCCCGTCGAGGAGCTCATGACGCTCCGCACGTTCGGCTCGAAGCTCCAGGGCCACCCGCACCGCGACTATCTGCCCGCGCTCGAGACCTCGTCCGGGCCGCTCGGCTCCGGGCTTTCGCAGGCGGTCGGCATGGCCCTCGCCGACCGCATCGACTACGGCCGCTCGAGCGCGCGCTACATTTACTGCCTCATGTCGGACGGCGAACTCGACGCGGGGAACACCTGGGAAGGCGCCATGCTCGCGGGGAAGGAAAAGCTAAGGAACCTCGTCGCCATCGTCGACCGCAACAACATCCAGATCGACGGCTTCACCGAAGACGT
>JAUYLU010000042.1 GCA_030699625.1 bacterium | reverse complement strand
GTTTTGGGGAAAGCAACGGCTTCGATGGTGCCGGAAAAATCGGTGAGCTTCACGAAGGCCATGCGGTCGCTCGCCTTGGTGAACACTATTTTGGCTTCCTCGATGATGCCCGAGATGACGCAGAGCATCCCTTCACGGAGTTCTTCCTTGATCCGCTTCACGTTCACCTCCTGCTTCATGAGCTTTTCGCGGTGCTTGTCGAGCGGATGCCCGGAAACGTAGAGGCCGAGGAGCTCCTTTTCCCACAGGAGCTTCTCTTCTTTCGACGCCGGGTTCGCTTCTTTCGGCTGGAACGTCGAGACGGGCATGGCCATGCCGCCGAAGAGCGACGTCTGGCTCTCGTTTCCCTTGGCCGCTTCGCGGCTGTAGGAGAGCGCATCTTCCATGCTGTGGAGCAGGGCGCCGCGCTCGCCCACGCTGTCGAGGCTTCCCGACTTGACGAGCGCTTCGAGCGATTTCTTGTTCAGATTCTTATGCTTCACCCGATCGAGAAAATCGCCGTAGTTTTTGAACCTGCCGTTTTTCTTGCGCTCTTCGATGATGGCGAGCGAGATGTCGTTCCCGAGGTTCTTGATGGAGCAGAGGCCGAAGCGGATCGCTTCCTTCCCTGCCTCGCTGGCCGGCAGGCCTCCCGGCGCGACCACCGTGAAATCGCCGAAGCTCTCGTTCACGTCGGGCGGGAGCACCGGGGTGCCCATGCGCTTGCACTCGATGATCATTTCGGCCACCTTCTCGACGTCGCCCGCTTCGGCGGTGAGCACCGCGGCCATGTAGGCCGTGGGGAAGTTCGCCTTCATGTAGGCCGTCTGGTAGGCGACTTTGCCGTAGCTTGCCGCGTGCGCCTTGTTGAAGCCGTAGGCGGCGAACGGCTCGATGAGCTTCCAGAGCTCGAGCGCCTTCGCGGGCGTCATGCCCTTGCCGATGCAGCCTGACATGAATTTTTCCTCCTGGGCGGCCATCTCCTTCGGGATCTTCTTGCCCATGGCCTTGCGGAGGGCGTCAGCTTCAAGCCATGAGTAGCCTGCGATATTGATGGCGATGAGGAGGATGTCGTCCTGATAGGTGATGACGCCGTACGACTGGTCGAGGATGTCCTTCATGCGGGGGTCGAGGTAGGCGACGCGGCCTGGGTTGTTCTTGCGCTCGATGTAGTCGGGAATTTTTTCCATCGGGCCCGGGCGGTAGAGTGCCACCATGGCGTTAATGTCATGGATGGTGGTGGGCCGGAGCTCCTTGAGATAGCGCGTCATGCCCGAGCCGTTCAGCTGGAAGAGCGCCTGCGTCTCGCCGCGGGCGAGCATTTCGAACGTTTTCTTGTCATCGATGGGGATCCGGTCGATATCGATGTCGACGCCGTAGAGCTTCTTCACGAGCGTGACCGCATTCTCGAGGATGGCGAGGTTCCTGATGCCGAGGAAATCGAATTTGAGAAGCCCGACGCCGCCGTATTCGTCGGTGAGGGAGTACATGTCGTACTGGGTGATGAGCTTTCCGCCCTTGGGGTCTTCCTGAAGGGGGGTCCAGTCGACGAGCGGCGAGGGCGCGATGACCACGCCCGCGGCGTGCACCGAGATGTGGCGCACGCATCCCTCGAGCTTCTTTCCAATGTCGATGATCTCTTTCGTCTCTTTCTCTGTTTTGTACATGGTCGCAAGCTCGGGTGTCATTTCCATGGCGTGGTCGATGGTCATGGGGAAGCCCTGCGAGCCGAGCGGGATGAGCCGCGAGATGCGGTCGCCGACGGCGTACGGATAGCCGAGCGCCCGGGCGACGTCGCGCACCACGCCGCGCGCCATCATGGTGCCGAAGGTGCCGATCTGGGCGACGCGGTCTTCGCCGTATTTTTGCTTCACGTACTCGATCATCTCGTCGCGGCGATTGTCGGCGAAATCCATGTCGATGTCGGGCGCCTTCGGGCGCTCGGGGTTCAGAAAGCGCTCGAAGGGAAGCTTGTATTCGAGCGGGTTCACCGTGGTGATGCCGGTGAGATACGACACGAGCGAGCCGCCCGCCGAGCCGCGGGTGGTGGCATAGATCTTCTTTTCCCGCGCGTACGTGAGGAGGTCGGACACCACGAGGAAATAGGGGCTGTAGCCTTTGTCGTCGATGATCTTGAGCTCGTATTCGATGCGGGTTTTGACCTCGTCCGTTTCGGAAAGCCCGCGGAACGGTATACCGGCGTAGGCGAGCTTCCGGAGCGCGCCTTTCGGGGAGAGCCCTTCTTCGAGGGCGAACTTAGGGAGTATCCATTTGCCGAGCGTGAGCTCGAGATTGCACCGCTCGGCGATCTTCACGGTGTTTTCGACCGCCTCGGGAATGTCCTTGAACTGTTCAAGCGCGTTTTCTCCGTCGATGAACGAAAAAACATCGTCGCCGAACGTGAACCGCTTCTCGTTGCCGGTGTCGCTGTTTGTCTGGATGGAGAGCATGGTCTCGTGGGCCGTGCGGTCGTCCGCGTGGAGATAGTGCGAATCCTGCGTCCCGACCACCGGGATGCCGAGCTTTTTGGCGAGGGCGATCTGCTTTTTCCGCACTTCGGGAAGCCCCTCGACCTTGAGGTGGTTCATCACTTCGATGAAGTAGTTTTCCTTTCCGAAGATGTCCTGGTATTCGAGCGCTATTCTCTCCGCTTCGGCGTCCCGTCCCGAGCCGAGCGCCCGCGAAAGCTCCCCGCCCATGCATCCGGAAAGGCAGATGAGGCCCTGGCTGTGCTTCTTGAGAAGCTCTTTGTCCATGCGCGGCTTGTAGTAATAGCCTTCGAGATGCGCCGCGGTAACGAGCCGCACCAGGTTTTTGTATCCGACGAGGTCTTTGGCGAGAAGAGTGAGGTGATAGCGCTTGTTGTCGACGGAGGGCTCTTTGTCGAAGCGGGTGCGGTTCGCGATGTATGCCTCGACGCCGATGATGGGCTTCAGTCCCGCCGCCTTCGCCACCTTGTAGAACTCGATGGCGCCGTACATGTTGCCGTGGTCGGTGATGGCGAGCGCGTCCATGCCGTGGGCCTTCCCGAGCTTCACCATTTCGTCGATTTTCGACATCCCGTCGAGGAGGGAGTAGTGGCTTTTGGTATGAAGATGGACGAATTTTTGCTCC